>NZ_CAXUNQ010000003.1:0-215509 GCF_964252615.1 uncultured Bradyrhizobium sp. | reverse complement strand
TCCTGCCCCGCGTCCGTGACGTTCGCGAGCGCCCCTGTAGTGGGGCAGGACACGATCAGCATAAGCGAGGTTTGAAGAGCGGGGATAACTATCCAACAAGATTTAACGATAATGAACGAATTTTTTTGTCCGCCAGAAGGCGCGTTCATAACAACGCGCAGGCCGGTACGGCGCGAACGAGGGCGCACGGCGTTGACACCCCCACCGGAGTTGGCGAAAAGGCCCCGTGACAACAGCCCTGCCGGAACAAGCCAGCCCGACGCAGCGCCGTCAGCTATTGGCTGTGGTCGCGCTGATCGCGTGTCTCACCGCGATGCGCGCGATCTATGCAGGTCTGATCGAGTTGCGTACCGACGAGGCCTATTACTGGACCTGGTCGAAGGAAAGCGTGCTGTCCTTTCTCGATCATCCCCCGATGATTGCGTGGTTCATCCGCCTGGGCACCGCGATCTTCGGGGATACCAACTTCGGCGTACGGTTTGCGGGCTTGCTGGCGATGCTCGTCACGCAACTGTTGCTGGCGGATCTGGTGCGGCGTGTAACCCAGGACTTCCGGGCCGTCATCCTTGCGGTGGTGATGCCGGAGGCGGCGGTCTATTACGGCCTGCTGATGGCCAAGGTCGCGCCTGATGTGGCGCTGATCCCCTTTGCGGTCGCGATGGTATGGGCGCTGGTCCGGCTGTCTGAAAGCAATGACGAACGCTGGTGGCTCGCCGCAGGCGGGTTTGCGGGCCTGGCCCTGTTGTCGAAACTCACCGCCGTGATGCTCGTCCCTGCCGTCCTGGCGTTCATGGTGATACCCGATTGGCGACGGCGCTGGTTGACCAGCCTCTATCCCTGGCTTGCCGGCGGAATTGCGGTCGCGCTGTTCTCGCCGGTCCTGATCTGGAACGTTCAGCACGACTGGGCATCGTTCCGATTCCAGTTCGTGCGTGCGGCGGCCACCCATGAATTATCGTTGCGCACGGTCGGCGATTTTGTCGGCTTGCAGTTCTTTCTGCTCGGGCCGATCCTGTTTCCAGTGGTCTTATCCGGCCTGGCGTTGACGGCGTGGCGCGCGGTTCGGCGGCGTGACGCCATTGCCGTTCTGCTCGGGACCAGCGTTATCATCCCGTTCGGCTATTTCTTCTGGAAATCGTTGAGTCTACGGATCGGCGACACTTGGCCGATGTTCATGTGGCCGATCGGATTTGCCGCGGCCGCCATCAACATCGCGATGCTGTCCCGCGAAAACTGGCCGGCATGGATGATCAGATCCACCATCGCATGGGCAAACGCGGCGGTCGCGTCGGGCATCGCACTGGTAATTGCGGTCTTTCTCTATTCCGTCGCCAGCCCCTGGAATTTTTTCGGCAAAGCGGATCCGATCGGTGGGGAAGCGGGCTACGAGCAGGTCGCGAGCCGCGCGCGCGCCGAACTCGAGCAGATCGGCGCGACCTGGATCGCGACCACCGATTATCGCACCTATGCGATGCTGCGCTGGTACTTCAAAGACCACGTGCCGGTGGTGCAGATCAACGAGCGCGGCCGGTTTGCGGGCTTTCGCGATCCCGGCATGAATCGGATCAGAGGTCATGCCGCCCTGTATGTCGCGCGCGAACCGGACCAGACCAATCCGGTCTGGGCTGCGACGACGGCAGTGCTGACGCCGTTGGAACGGGTGCAGCGAAAGTGGCGTGGCGTGGTGATGGATAGTTACGCCCTGGAGAAGCTGAACGGCTGGACCCCCGATCTCGATCCGCCGGTGGATTCGCCACTGTATCGCTGGCGTGTGCTGGCGGAAGACATTTCGAATGGTAACCGCCGGTTCGCTTTCGCGTCGCCGGCAAAATAAGATCCTCGAGCCCGGCGGTATGAAACAAATCTCTGGTCATCCACGGGCTTGACCCGGCAATCCATCCGCTTCGAACGACTCTTGGGAAGAAGGATGGATAGGCGGGACAAGCCCGCGTGTGACGAGGTGTGTGAATCCACCAGGATTGAGCCCGGCCATGACGCTCGGGCACTGGACGGTTCCCGTTCCGCCAAGCGCGGGAAAAAGTGGAACTTTGGCGAACGTCCGCGATTATAGGTGCGAGAGACACCGAGGAGGATTCAATGAACGGTCTGATTTATCTGGTCGGTCTGGTGGTCGTTATCTTGGCCGTATTGTCGTTTTTTGGCTTGAGATAGGGGCGGCGGTCATGATCGCGCAAACCGACGTTTCCGGCCCGCTTGACGCGGAGCCAGCCGTTTTACAATGGACGCCGGTAATCGCAGGAGCCTTGGCTGCTACGGCGCTCTCTCTCATTCTGGTTACATTCGCTGCAGCGGTGGGGTTGGGCGTAAGCTCGACGGCGCCGACCTGGCGTGACGCGTCCGCAGCGCTCTGGATCCTGTCGGGGATCTACCTCATTATCCAGGCAATCGTCAGTTTTGCCTTTGGTGGCTATATTGCAGGCCGCCTGCGTCGTCCGCTCGTCGCCGTTCCCTCCGAACAGGTAGAAGTCCGCGACGGAATTAACGGGCTGGCCGTCTGGGCCTTGGCGGTGGTTCTTGGCGCGACGGTGGCCGCGTTCGTCGCTGCTGCCGCTGTCAATCGCCCGTCCCCAGCGACAGCCAGTCTCAGCGCCGCCGAACCGCTTTTGAGCTATGAACTTGACCGCCTGTTCCGATCGGGGCGCCGGCCCGCGAATGCGGACTTGCGGTCCGAGCGGGCCGAGGCCGGCCGTATTCTGCTGACCTCGTCCGGCCACGACGGTGTGAGCACGGAAGACCGTACGTATCTGGTTCAAATGGTAGGCGCCACCACCGGTCTAGCCGCTGCGGACGCCGAGCGCCGCGTTGACAATGGCATCGCCAATGCCAAAGCTGCGCTGAATCGTTCGCGTCGCAGCACGATCATCCTCGCATTTTCCTTGGCAACGGCGTTGCTGCTTGGCGCGGTGGCGGCATGGGCGGCCGCCTGCGCCGGCGGCCGGCACCGCGATGGAGCTCCCCTTCCAGAGTGGATGGCGCATTCGGATCGGCTGGCGCGCAGGCGTATTGTGATTCACTAGGGAGCAGCGCGTCCCTTCACGCGCGCGCAAAGGCGCACTGGCATTTCATTCGTCGGCGCCGCGCTTGCTCAGCAGATCCCTGGCGAGATCACCGAGCGCAGGGCGGGGCAGTGCCGTGAATGGCAGCGGCCGCGTTACGTCGATCGCCGCAAGGCCCAGCCGCGCCGTCAGCAGTCCGTTCATGACGCCTTCACCGAGCCGCTGCGACAGTTTTGCCGCGATGCCGTGGCCGAGCACCTGCTGAACAAAGCCGTCGCTGGCCGCCATGCCGCCGGTGATGGCAAGATGGGCGATGACGTGCCGCATCAGACGGATCAGCCCCAGCGTTCCCGGCCGCCCGCCATAAAGCCGCGCCAGTTGCCGGACCAGTCGCAGCGATGCCGCAAATACAAAGAGAACATCGATCAGCGCGCGCGGGCTGACGGCGGTGACGATGGAGACGCGTTGCGCTGCGGATGAGACGAGGCGGCGCGCCTCTTGATCCAGCGGCGTCATCAGTTCGCGTTCGGCCAGCCGGATCAGATCGGCGCCGTCGATGATGTCGTCGCCATGGTTTTGCAGCACGGTTCGCGCCCGCGCCAACTGTGGGTTGCGGTGCGCAAGCCTGAGCAGGTCCTGCATGATCGCGCGGCTTTCGGCGCGGTCGTCGCTGAGCAGCGCGTCGGCCGCGCGGCGATGCAATTTCTCGATGGTTGCAAGGCGCGCAAGGCTGAACGCCTCCCGCGCCACGATGACGACAAGCGCCAGCGTGGCCACGAACGCCAGCACAATTCCAAGATAGCCCAGCCCTTCGCTGCGCGAAAACAGATCCTCGATCAGATGTGTCACGCCGAGCCCCAGGCCGAGCAGGACGAGGCCTCCGAGCGCGGTCCAGAGCAGGATGCCCCAGCGAAAACCGCGCTGCGGCGGGCCTGCCGGCTCCTCCGCCACCACTGGCAGCAAGGAGGGGTCGGCTTCCGGCGTAATCCGGATCGTGCCGCGCGACGGCCGGCCCGGATCGCCATCGGGATCCATCACGATCACATGGGGATCGTCGAGCTTGAAGGTCGCGGGACGGCGATGCGGCTCTCGCTCACTCATTGCAGTCTGTCTCCGATCAGGAACTGGAGCGCGCGGTCCAGGCGGATGTGAGGCAGCGCCGGCCCGCTCGCATCGTCGTTATCGAGCTGCGGCGGGCGGAAACGGAGAAAGCGAAAATCGGCTTTGTCAGCCGTTGCGGCGGCCAGTCCGCGAAAGGCGCCGTCGTCCCGAAAGAAATCGTCGAGATCGACCGGCAGGTCGCCGGGAAACGTCGCGACCTCGGTGTTGCCGTCGAAGATTTCGCCGTTCGCAGTCTCGCCCTTGGCGGGCGTCCCGAGGATGGACGGCAGCCTGTCGCGGCCACGCTGCACCTGGGCTTCGCGGGTGGCGCGCACCGCAGCCAGCGCAACCACGTCGACCGCGGCTCCGGCTACCTCGGCCCGGGTCGCGGCACGGTCCAGCATGCGCCGCAAGATCGCCTCCAGCCGGTCATGGCTGGAATGGTGCAGATGGTCCGCCTTGGTGGCGGCAAACAGGATGCGGTCGATGCGCGGCCGGAACAGCGCGCTGAAAACCGTACTGCGGCCGATCCGGAAACAGTCGAGAATGCCGCCGAGCGCCGCTTCCAGATCGTGCAGCGCTTCCGGTCCCGCGTTGAACGCCGAAAGCGCATCGATCAGGACGATCTGGCGATCGAGCCGCGAGAAATGGTCGCGGAAAAACGGCCGGACCACCTTTTCCTTGTAAGCCTCGTAGCGCCGCCGCATCATCGCCCACAGCGAGCCGTCCGGAGCAATGCCGTCGACCGCGACGTCGAGCGGCGCAAAGGTCAAGGCGGGCGAGTTCACGAGATTGCCCGGCATCAGGAAACGGCCCGGCGGCAGCAGGCTCATGGCGATGCGTTCGTCACGGCATGCGCGCAGGTAGTCGGTGAACAGTTTTGCTGCGGTTATGGCGGCCTGCTCGTTCTCGTGCGCTTCGGGACTAAGCGTCGCAAGATGTGCATGCCATTCCGCCGCCGGTCGGGCACGCGGCTCACCCCGCGACAACGCAAGACTTTCCGCCGACCATCGTTCGTAGGATTTGGTGAGCAGCGGCAGATCGAGCAGCCATTCGCCGGGGTAGTCGACGATATCGAGGGTCAGCGTGCGCTCCGCGCCATTTTGCCGTTGATAGTCGATCACCAGCCGAAGTTGGCTGATGTCCGTGGTCGAACTCGGCCAGCACCGCTGCTCGATCAGGGTGCGCAGGTGGTTTTCGTAGGCGAATCTCGGCACCGCATCGTCGGGCTGCGGCGCAAGCCGGGCGCGGGCGATCCGTCCGGTTGCGAGAGATTCGAAGATCGGAAACCGCCCGCCGCGCGCCAGACCATGGACCAGCGCGGTGATGAAGACGGTTTTTCCCGCGCGCGACAGGCCTGTGACCCCGAGCCGAACCGTCGGTTGGAAAAGATGGTCGCCGTAATCCAGCAGGGCCCGCGCGGACAGGCGCGCTTCCTCGACAATTTCGGAGAAACTGGCCATGCGGGGATGAACGACTCGACAAGGATGGAGGCAAAAGCGCCCGAAGCTTTTCAAAAAGTGGCGATTGTCCGGGCAAAATCAAGTTTCATATTTAAGGCGGTTTTGCCGGTTCAGTTTCGTTGACCTTGCAAGTGGTATGATTTATCGCTTGCTGACGAAGGCGGACGACCGATCGATGACTATCTTCAAGCTCAAGCAATTCGCCTCGGATTCCGCCACCGCCGCGATCGGCGCCGTGCGCTGGAACTACGACCGCGCAGAGCTGATCGCGGACGGCGTCGTGCACGGTATCGGCGTGCTCGGCGGTCTGGTGGCGGCAACCGTGCTGATCGTACTCACCGCCGTCTATGCCACGCCGTTCGACGTCGCCGTCGTATCGGTTTATGTCGCCGGTCTCTTGACCATGCTGGTGCTGTCGGCGACCTACAATCTGTGGCCGGTGTCGCGGGCAAAATGGGTGCTGCGCCGCTTCGATCATTCGGCGATCTACGTGCTGATCGCGGCGACCTACACGCCGTTCATCATGGAGATCAAGGACAGCATCCTCGCCATCGCGCTGCTGGTCGGGATGTGGTGCGTGGCCGTCGTCGGCATCGTGCTCAAGCTCGCGTTGCCGGGCCGTTTCGATCGGCTGTCGGTGGGGCTTTATCTCGCGATGGGCTGGAGCGGCTTCATGCTTTATGACGCCGTGGTGGCGGCATTGCCCGCCATGGCGCTATGGTTCGTCATTGTCGGCGGGGCGCTGTATAGTTTCGGCGTCATCTTCCATGCGTGGCAACGGCTGCGTTTCCAGAACGCAATCTGGCATTCCTTCGTGCTGCTCGGCGCGGCCTGTCATTACACCGCCGTGCTCGACCTGGTGCTGAGCTGACAATCTCGAACGGCGGGACGTGACGATGCAGGTTGCCGGCAAGGTCGTCGTGGTCACCGGGGGCGCCAACGGCATCGGCCGGGCGCTGTGCGAAGCCTTTCGTCGCGCGGGTGCCGCCAAGGTCGTCGTCGCCGACATCGATCTTGCCAACGCCGAAGCCGTCGCATCCTCGATCGATGGCGCGGCGTTCAAATGCGACGTCGGCCAGGAGCGGGACATCCGCCACGTCGTCGAGGACACCGAAGCACGCTTCGGCCCGATTGCGCTGTTCTGTTCCAATGCCGGCATCGGCGGCGGCTTCGATCCGCTCTCGGAAAATGCCGGCGGCACCTCGGACGAGCCGTGGGCCAGAAGCTGGGCCATCCACGTCATGGCCCATGTCTATGCGGCGCGGCATCTGGTGCCGAAGATGAAAGCGCGCGGCGGCGGCTATTTTCTCAACACGATTTCCGCCGCCGGCCTGCTGTCGCAGGTGGGTAGCCCGGCCTATTCGGCCACCAAGCATGCCGCGGTCGGCTTTGCGGAGAATCTCGCGATCTCGCACCGGGCGCATGGCATCAAGGTTTCGATCCTGTGTCCGCAAGGCGTCGATACCAACATGCTGCGGTCGATTCCGAAAGGCCCGCAATCCGGCGATGGCGATCTGACGCCGGAGCAGGTCGCGCAGGATGCCTTGCGCGGAATAGAGCAGGAAACCTTCGTGATCCTGCCGCATCCGCAGGTTCTCGATTACATGCGCAAGAAGACAGAGAATTACGACCGCTGGATCGGCGGCATGGCGAAGATCCAGGCCAGGATGCGGGAAAGTTACGGAAAACCATAAGCTCTACGTCATGGCCAACACAAGGCCGGGCATGGCGGCGGGTTACTTCTGCCCATAAAGCAGCGGCACTGCGGACTCCACCATCACCTCGATCAAGCTGACGCCGTGATGCGCGAGGCCGCGCGTCAGCGCGGGCGCCAGTTCCGAGGCCTTGTCGATCCGTACGGCATCGCAACCCATTCCCCCCGCGATCTGCACAAAATCGATGCCGGGCAGATCGAGGCCGGGGACGTTGCGGACCTGCATCACCTCGCTGAACGAGCGCATCGCGCCATAACCGATGTTGTTGAGCACCACCACGGTCAGCGGCAGCTTGCGCTGCGCCGCGGTCCACAGCGCCTGAATCGAATACATCGCCGAGCCGTCGCCGATCAGGCACACGGTGCGGATACCCGGCCGGCCCAGCGCCACGCCGACCGATGCGGGCAGCCCGTAGCCAAGACCGCCGCTGGCCATGGTGTAAAAGCTGTCCTGCCCGCGCATCGGCAGGTACTTGTACATCAGCGGACGATGCGACGGCGCTTCCTCGACCAGCGCGGCATTCCCCGGCAGCACGCTCGAGAGCGTGTGCATCAGGAAATCGACCGGGATCGGATCGGCCGCTTCCGGCGGCGGCAGGCTTGCGCGTCCCGCTGGCATCGCGCGCGGGGTCTCGATCAGGAACTGCAAGAGCAGCGTCAGCGCCGGCTTCATGGTGGCGATGATGCTGGTGCCTGACGGAGTAACTGCTGCGGCGGCCGGATCGTCAGTGATCTGGAAAATGGAGCTGGCACCATCGAAGATCGCGGCCTGGCCTTCGACGTGGAACGTGAATACCGGGGCGCCGATCACGGCCACCAAGTCATGCCCGCGGAGTGCATCGGACAACTGCGCTGGCGAAGCCTGAAGATGCCCTGCGAATTGCGGATGCCGCTCCGGAAAGCTGCAGCGCGAGGAAAACGGGCTGACCCAGACGGCGGCCCTGGCCTTTTCGGCGACCTGCACCATCAGGTCGACCGCCCTCGCGCGGTCGACCCCTGGACCGACCACCAGGGCAGGGCGCTTGCTGTTGCCGAGGGCGGCGGCGAGCGAACGCATGGCGTCCGGATCGGGACCGAGATCCCGGGTGACGCTGCGCACGGTGATGCGCGCGCCAGGGCGGGTCCAGTCGTCGATCGGCACCGAAACGAATGTTGGCCCGCACGGCGGCTGCATCGCCACGTAATAGGCGCGCGCGATCGCCGCCGGCACGTCTTCGGCGCGCGCGGGCTCGACGCTGAACTTGACATATGGCCGCGGAAATTCGGAGGCGCGCTCCGCATACAGAAACGGCTCCAGCGGCAGGATGCTGCGCGCCTGCTGGCCCGCGGTGATCACCAGCGGTGTCTGGTTGCGGTAGGACGTGAAGACATTGCCCAGCGCGTTGCCGAGGCCGGCGGCCGAGTGCAGGTTGACGAAGGCGGCGTTGCGGGTGGCCTGCGCATAGCCGTCGGCCATGCCGATGACGGAGGCTTCCTGCAGGCCCAGCACGTAATCGATATCGTCGGGCCAGTCGCTCAGGAACGGCAGTTCCGTCGAGCCGGGATTGCCGAACACTTTTCGGATTCCGAATGCACGCAGCAGCTCGAGCGTCGCGTCCTTGACGGTGACGGACCCGCTCACCACGTCGCGGTGCCCTTCATGGTCGGCGCGCCTTCGCAATTCGCGGTCCACAGTTCCATGCCTGCGTCCCCGTCGTTGGCATTGACGCTGAACTCGCCGCCTTCGAACAGCGGCTGTACCCCGCGATAGGTGAACTTTGCCGGTGCCGCCCCGCCGCGCAGCTTGGCCGCGAATTCCACCAGCAACGCTGCCTGCATCGGCCCATGGAAGATCAGGCCGGGATAGCCCTCCACCCTGGTGACGTAATCGCGGTCATAATGAATGCGATGGCCGTTGAAGGTCAGCGCCGAATAGCGGAACAACAGCACGGCGTCGGCCATATGGCTTTCGCGATAGGTTGCGGATGGCGGAGCCGCCGGCCTGGCTGTAGCGGCGGGCTGACCGCCCGCCGGCACATCGCGATAGACGATGTCCTGCCGCTCGCGGATCGCGACGCCGCGCGGCGATGCGATCTCATGTCGGACGGCCACAAAACACAGCATGCCGGTGCTGCCGGTCTTCATGGTCACATCCAAAATGCGCGAAGATCGTTTCATCTCGTCGCCGACGCGGAGCGTATCGATAAACTCGAGCTCGCCTCCGGCCCACATCCGGCGCGGCAGCGGCACCGGCGGCAGAAAACCGCCGCGGGCGGGATGGCCGTCCGGCCCAAGCTGCGACATCGGATAGACCGGCTGCGCCAGGCACCAGTGCGCGGTGAAGGGCGCGGCGTCGCCGGTTTCCGGTTCGCCGACCTCCATGAACAACGTCGCGCGCAGGCCCCGCACGAGATGCGCCGTGACAATGTCGGTTTTCTCTTCGGTGCGGCCGATCCATTGCCGGAGATGATCCAGATCGAGGGCGGCGGAAGCGGCGGCGGCGGTCATGGTGATTTCGTTCCGGAGCGGATGGATGTGGCGTCGGCGCGGCCGCCGATCGCCGGCACGGCGCCATAGCGCCGCGGTTGATCGACGACGACGGCGGCAGGCGCCGGATAGGCGACCGGCCCGTTCGGCGTATCCACCTCGATGCGACGCAAATGCGGATGGATGGCGAGATCGGCCATGGTGTTTACTTCCGCAAACGCAATGTCGGCTTCGGACAGCCGTTGCAGCAGTTCGTCGCGCGTCAGCGCCGCAAAACTGTCGCCGACGATCCTGTCGGTCAGCGCCCGGTTGCGCACGCGCTCCACCATATTGGCAAGCCGCGGGTCGCCGGGCAGGTCGGGTTGGCCCAGCACTTCGGCGCAGAGTTTTTTCCATTCGCGCTCGCTCTGGATGGAAATCAGGATGCCCCTGCCGTCGCTGGAGGTGAACACGCCATAGGGCGCGATCGAGGGATGCGCGAGGCCCATGCGCTGCGGCGGGTTGCCGGCTTCGGCGTTGAGCAACGGCACCGTCAGCCAGTCCGCCATCACGTCGAACATCGAGACGCGGATGTCGGCGCCCTTGCTGGTTCGCCCGCGCGCGATCAGGGCTTCGAGAATGGCGGCATGAGCGGTGGCGCCGGTGGCGATATCGACGATCGAAAGGCCGACGCGCGAGGGACCGTCCGGACCGCCGGTGATCGAGGCCAGGCCGCTCTCGGCCTGGATCAGAAGGTCGTAGGCCTTGCGATGCGCGTAGGGGCCGTCATCGCCATAGCCGGAGATGGTACAGCAGATCAGCTTCGGATAATCCCTGCGCAGGCGGTCAAGCGGGAAGCCAAGCCTGTCCATCGCGCCGGGTTTCAGATTTTGCAGCAGCACATCGGCTTTTGCGATGAGCGCTTCCAGCGCCGAGCGGCCGTCGCTGGTCGCAAGATCGATGACTTCGGAATCCTTGCCGCGATTGAGCCAGACAAAATAGCTGCTCTGGCCTTTGGCGGCGGCGTCGTAACCGCGGGCAAAATCGCCTTCCGGCCGCTCCACCTTGATGACATGCGCGCCGGCGTCGGCGAGGCGCGACGAGCAGAACGGTGCTGCGACCGCCTGTTCGACGGCGATCACGGTCAATCCCTCGAGCGGCAGCGTCGGCATGTCAGTCATCCACACCGTCATTGCCGGGCTTGACCCGGCAATCCATCCTTTTCGCAGAACGCATTTTATGAAGATGAATGGACGCGCGGGTCAAGCCCGCGCATGACGCGCAGTGTGCGGAAACGCTCCCGGACTTCATGGCTCTGAACCCTAGTAAGAACGCGGCATGCCCAGCACGTGCTCGGCCAGATAGGACAGAACGAGATTGGTCGAAATCGGCGCGACCTGATAAAGCCGCGTCTCGCGGAACTTGCGTTCGACGTCGTACTCCTCGGCGAAGCCGAAGCCGCCATGGGTCTGCACACAGGCGTTGGCGGCTTCCCAGGAGGCATCGGCCGCGAGCATCTTGGCCATGTTGGCTTCGGCGCCGCAATCCAGGCCGCCCTCGTACCGGCGCGTCGCTTCCCTGACCATCAGCTCGGCGGCGCGCATCGCGGCGTAAGCCTTGGCGATCGGAAACTGCACGCCCTGGTTCTGGCCGATCGGCCGGCCGAATACCACGCGCTCCTTGGCATAGGCGCTGGCCTTGGCGATGAACCACTTGGCGTCCCCGACGCATTCGGCGGCGATCAGGATGCGCTCGGCGTTCATGCCGGACAGGATGTAGCGAAAACCCCGGCCTTCCTCGCCGATCAGGTTCTCCGCCGGCACGCGCAGGTCGGTGAAGAACACCTCGGTGGTCGCATGATTCATCATGGTGCGGATCGGACTGATCGAAAGCCCGTTGTCCTTCGCGGCCTTCATGTCGACGATGAACACCGACAGTCCGTCGGTGCGTTTCTTGACGTCTTCCTTCGGCGTCGTGCGCGCCAGCAGAATCATGAGGTCCGAATGTTCGGCGCGGCTGGTCCAGATTTTCTGGCCGTTGACGATATAGCTGTCGTTGCCGTCGCGCCTGGCAAACGTCTTCAGCGACGACGTATCGGTGCCACTGGTGGGCTCGGTGACCCCGAACGCCTGCAGCCGCAACTCGCCGCCGGCGATCTTCGGCAGCCACTCCGCCTTCTGCGCGTCGCTGCCGTGCCGCAGCAGCGTGCCCATGGTGTACATCTGGGCATGGCAGCCGCCGCCATTGCAGCCGGCGCGCTGGATTTCTTCGAGGATCGCGCAAGCGGCGGAGAGCTTCAATCCCGCGCCGCCGTATTCCTCCGGGATCAGCACCGAGAGGTATCCAGCCTTCGTCAGGGCATCGACGAAGGCCGAGGGATACGCCATCTCGCGATCGAGCCTGCGCCAGTATTCGCCGGGGAACTGCGCGCAAAGTCTTGCGACGGCATCGCGAATATCCTGGAACTCATCCGGTTCCGCGGCTTGGGTCATCATCGGAAATTTGCATTCTTCTAGGAAATACGCACCGGCAGGGATTCGTAACCCTTGACGAAGCTCGAATACACCCGCTTCGGTTCGCCGACAACCTCGATGGTATCGAAGCGTTCCAGCATTTCCTGCCAGACGATCTTCAATTGAAGTTCGGCCAGCCGCATGCCGACGCAGCGATGAATGCCGAAGCCGAACGACAGATGCGTTCGCGGCCGGGCCCGGTCGATGATGAAGTCGTTGGGATGCTCGATCACTTCTTCATCGCGGTTGCCGGACACGTACCACATCACGACGCGGTCGCCCTTTCTGATGGTCTTGCCGCCCAGTTCAGTATCGGCAAGCGCGGTGCGGCGCATATGCGCCAGCGGCGTCTGCCAGCGAATGACCTCGGGCACCATGGTGTCGATCAGGGCCGGATTTTTGCGCAACTTCGCGTATTGATCGGGATTCTCGTTCAATGCCAGCACCGACCCCGTCATGGTGTTGCGCGTGGTATCGTTGCCGCCCACAATCAGCAGGATGAGGTTGCCCATCAGATTATCGGCATCCATGTAACGGGTGGCGTCGCTATGCGCCATCATGGACAGCAGATCGTTGCGCGGCTCGGAATTGACGCGCTCGTTCCAGAGTTTCGTGAAAAAGGCGGCGCATTCGTCCATCTCGCGGCGGCGTTCTTCCGGCGACGAAACCACCCCGCTCTTCGGCAGCGCGGTCGAAACGTCGGACCAGCGCGTCAGCTTGTGCCGCTCGTCCCAGGGAAAATCGAACAGCGTCGCCAGCATCTGGGTGGTCAGCTCGATCGAGACGCGCTCGACGAAATTGAAAGTCTCGTTGCGCGGCAGCGCGTCCAGCACTTTGGCCGAGCGACGGCGGATCAGGACCGCAAGCTCATCAAGATGCGTCGGCGTGAACATCGGCGACACGGTCTTGCGTTGAGCGCCGTGCGTGGGCTGGTCCATGGCGATGAAACTCGGCCAGTCGTAGCCAACCGGCACGTCGCGGATGGAAATGCCGCCATTCCTCACATCGGATGAATAGACGCCGTGATTGGTATCGACATGCATGATGTCGTTGTATTTGGTCACCGACCAATAAGGTTCGATCGGCGCATTGGTGCAGTAATGCACCGGCTCTTCCTTGCGCAGCCGCTCGAAATACGGCCACAGCGTATCGTCCTGGAACAACCGAGGCGCACCGGGATGAAAATCCTTCAGCGGCATCGAATAGGCTTGCTCGCGCGCGGCGCGGCGGCGCGCTTCCTGGTCTGACCTGATCGCGGTCTGGATATTCATATCTGGTGCATTCCAACGGGTTTCGGCCCCGACATCAGCCGGCGATACGGACCGGCAGCGTTTCGTAGCCTTTGACGAAGCTGGAATACACCCGCTTGGGCTCGCCGACCACCTCAATATCATCGAAGCGCTTCAGGATTTCCTCCCAAATGATCTTCAACTGCAGCTCGGCGAGCCGGATTCCGACGCAACGATGAATGCCGAAGCCGAAGGAGACGTGGGTACGCGGCCGCATCCGGTCGATGATGAATTCGTAAGGGCGATCGATGACGTCCTGGTCGCGGTTGCCCGAGACGTACCACATCACGACCTTGTCGCCTTTTCTGAACCGTTTACCGCGGAACTCGATGTCTTCAAGCGCGGTGCGGCGCATATGCGCCAGCGGCGTCTGCCAGCGGATCACTTCCGGCACGAAACTGTCGATCAACGCCGGGTTCTCGCGCAGCTTCCGGTACTGGTCCGGATTCTTGCTCAAGGCGTAGATGCTGCCCGACAGCGTGTTGCGGGTGGTGTCATTGCCGCCGACGATCAGCAGGATGAGGTTGCCGAGGAAATTCTTCGGATCCATGTCGCGCGTGGCTTCGCTGTGCGCCATCATCGACAACAGATCGCTCCTGGGCTCCTGGTTGATGCGCTCCCTCCAGAGCCTGCCGAAATACGCCGCGCATTCCAGTAACTCCGCTTGCCGCGCGTCTTCGGTGGCGACCACGCCGTCCGGACCGGGAAGGGTGGTGGCGACGTCGGACCAGCGCGTCAGTTTGCGGCGATCTTCCCAGGGGAAATCGAACAGCACCGCCAGCATCTGCGTGGTCAGTTCGATCGAAACGTGGTCGACCCAGTCGAATACTTCGTTCTTCGGCAGATTGTCGAGGCATTCGGCCGAGCGCTTGCGGATGTTGATCGCGAGCTGGTCGAGATGCGTCGGGGTGAACATCGGCGCCACCGTCTTGCGTTGCGCGCTGTGTCGCGGCTGATCCATGGCGATGAAGCTCTCGCGGCGCAGATCGGTCGCGACGTCGCGGATGGTGATGCCGCCGAGCGACGCCGCTGACGAGAACACCGCATGGTTGGTTTCGATGTCCATGATGTCGTTGTATTTGGTCACCGACCAGTACGGCCCGAACATGCTGTCCTTGCAGTAGTGCACGGGGTCTTCCTTGCGCAGCCGGTCGAAATACGGCCAGAACGTATCGGTCCTGAACAATTCCGGATCGCCGGGATCGAATTGCCCGAGCGGGATCGAATAGGCTCTTTCCCGTGCGGCCTTCTGCAGGGCATCCTCGGCAGGATTGATCGTTCCGTGCATGTGACATCTCCCGGCTCGTCCCATCCGTGATTGAGCCCGGAGGGTGTCGCGTCGGACGGAATTACAGCCCGTTGCGGCTGCATGAGCAAGGGAGTTGACCGGTTTCCATCCAGATTCAGGCGGCCGGCTTTAACCGAATTCATGACCTGGAGCTGACCGCACCACCGGCCGGCGGCCGATGTGCCCTTCTCAGCACCCTCGGGCCGTGACATGGTTATGGTCAAACACAAAGCCGTCTGACCGGAGGCAGCCAGCCGATGATTCCCAACGCGCAACGGATGTTTAATTTCGACCTTGGCGAGACCGCGGACGCCATTCGCGAAACGGTCCGCGACTTTTCGACCCATGAGATCGCGCCCCGCGCCGAGGAGATCGACAAGACCAATCTGTTTCCGCGCGACCTGTGGCCGAAGCTCGGCGAACTCGGCTTGCACGGAATTACCGTCGAGGAGGAATACGGCGGTTCCGGGCTTGGATACCTCGAACATTGCATCGCCATGGAAGAAATTTCGCGGGCATCGGCGGCGGTCGGCCTGTCCTATGGCGCGCATTCCAATCTGTGCGTCAACCAGTTGCGCCGTAATGGCAGCGATGCGCAGAAGCGCAAATACCTGCCCAAGCTGATTTCCGGCGAACATGTCGGCGCGCTGGCGATGTCCGAACCGTCCGCCGGCTCCGACGTGGTGTCGATGTCGACCCGCGCCGACAAAAAAGGCGACCGCTACGTCATCAACGGCAGCAAGATGTGGATCACCAACGGTCCCATCGCGGAAACGCTGGTGGTTTATGCCAAGACCGATCCGTCGGCGGGACCGCGCGGCATCACCGCCTTCATCATCGAAAAAGGCATGAAGGGATTTTCTACCGCGCAAAAGCTCGACAAGCTCGGCATGCGCGGCTCCGACACCGGCGAACTGGTATTTGAAGACTGCGAAGTGCCCGACGACAACGTGCTCGGCGAGGCCGGCCGCGGCGTCAATGTGCTGATGTCGGGCCTCGATTACGAGCGCTCGGTGCTGGCCGCGGGTCCCCTGGGCATCATGCAGGCCTGCCTCGACGTGGTGATGCCCTATGTGCACGAGCGCAAGCAATTCGGTCAGCCGATCGGCAGCTTTCAACTGGTGCAGGGCAAGATCGCCGACATGTACACGACCATGAATGCGTCGCGCGCCTACGTCTATGCGGTGGCCAAGGCCTGCGACCGCGGCGAAACCACGCGCGAGGACGCTGCCGGCGCCATCCTCTATGCATCGGAGAAGGCGACGCAATGCGCGCTCGATGCGATCCAGTTGCTCGGCGGCAACGGCTATATCAACGATTATCCGACCGGCCGGCTGCTGCGCGACGCCAAGCTGTACGAAATCGGCGCCGGCACCAGCGAAATCCGCCGGATGCTGATCGGCCGGGAGCTGTTCGAGAAGTCGGCATAGGGCGCAAACCTCGTGCGCCGGACACAGCGCAGCGCGCCGCTCTTCGCGGCGTGGTGCGCAGAGCCGGGGTCCATGCAACGGCATGGCGTGGCGCTGGCGGGTCCCGGTTCGGCGAAGCAGCGCTGCGCGCTGCGTCGCGCCCGGGACACGAGTTTACTCCGCCGGCAAGACATTCACCTTCGCCACCCACGCCCGCACGTCGGCCAGCACCTGCGGCAGGACGGCCCTGACCTCCTGAACCGTCATCCCGGCCTTGATCCGCGGGTCATACAGGACGTTGAGGATGTACTGATCGTAGACGTCGAAAAATCCCATCTGGACGCTGTCGTTGAACATGGTCCAGGGGACCGCACTGGTATCGTTGATTGGCCCGAGCGATTGCAGCAGCTCTTCGTAGGCGCAGTCGAAGAAGGTAAAATCGCCGCTGTCAATCGTGAGAATGACGTCGGAGTGCTCAATTTCGTATTTGTCGTTTTTGCGAAAGCCGGACAGGCATTGCGGATCGAGGTTCTTGCGAATCTCGCGCGCACGGTCGCTGCCGTAGAACGTCGAAATGGTGCGGTTCAGATCGCGGTCGCGCACCAGCCTGACCATCACGTTGGCGCCGTCGCTGTTGTCTGCCATGGCGATGTCGAGGTGCCGGACGCGCGTTCGGATGTCCGCGACGATTTTGGCGAGCTGGGCCTTGCGATTGGTGCGGCGTACGCCGCCGGCGAACACGCGCACCGGCGTGTCGTATTTGCGGATGCGGTCGACCCGGCCGGCAAGATGATATTCGGCGCCGAACGCGGTCTTCAGAAAACCGTCCACGATCTCAGTGTCGGTGAATGTTTTTCTTTCGGTGCGCTGCCGCGATGCGATGCCGGGAATTTCCGCGGCCGCCGGATGCTGCCAGGCGAAACCGTCCAGCACGATGCAGCTCAAGCCAAGGACGAATTGCAGAACCGGTTGAAGTCGAGGAAATACGCGCATTGCAACGACGCTGCCGCAATCGCTGCGCGTGCGCAAGGTCGTCGTCGATCAGTTTTTGACGACCACGGTGGTTCCGACCCGGACGCGGTCATAGAGATCGGCGACGTCCTCATTGGTCATGCGGAAGCAGCCCGACGATACGGCCTGTCCGATCGTTTCCGGCTCATTGGAGCCGTGAATCCGGTACAGCGTCGAACCCAGATACATCGCTCGCGCGCCGAGCGGGTTGTCGACGCCGCCGCGCATGTGGCGGGGCAGATCGGGTCGGCGGCGCAGCATCTGCGACGGCGGCGTCCAGCTCGGCCATTCCTTCTTGGCCGAGATGCGATGCACGCCGCCCCAGCGAAAGCCGTCGCGTCCCACCCCGATGCCATAGCGCAGCGCCTGGCCGCCCGGAAGTACCAGATAGAGCCGCCGCTCCGCAGTATTAACCACGATGGTGCCGGGCGAATAATCGCCGGCATAGCTCACCGTGGCCCGCGAAACCGGGCTCGATCCGCCGCCGGGGGTGCCGAAATTCGGGCCGCCGCCCATGATATCGCGCATGTCGAAAAAGCCCTGCGCGGAGGCGCCCGCGGTTCCGGCGATCAGGGCCGCGACGGCAACAAGCAAAGCAAAGATGCGGGTCATCATCATCCTCGGCAAACTCCATCTCGCCAGAGAGAGGCCATAAATGGACCGATTTCGCAAGCCACGGCCGCGTGAGCGGTTAATTTCCAATCCCATCGTTGCCGAAAAACCCGCTTTGGAACGCACGCCGCGATGCCAGCAATGCGCCGCAACCCCTTTGACCAAACGCGTGAACAATGGTTGATCTCTCAGGATGTCCAAGAACGTCGCGAACGGAGCGGAACAATGAATGGGGCGGAAAGTCTGGTGCGAACCTTGGTCGCGGGCGGCGTCGACGTCTGCTTCGCCAATCCTGGCACCTCGGAGATGCATTTCGTCGCGGCGCTGGACCGCGTCGAGGGCATGCGCTGCGTGCTCGGCCTGTTCGAGGGCGTGGTGACCGGTGCTGCGGACGGCTACTTCCGCATGAAGGGCACGCCGGCATCGACGCTATTGCATCTCGGCCCCGGCCTCGCCAACGGGCTTGCCAACCTGCACAACGCCAAGAAGGCGAATTCCGGCATCGTCAACATCGTCGGGCAGCACGCGGTCTATCACATCGGCTACAACGCGCCGCTGACCTCGGACATCGAGGGCCTGGCCCGGCCGATGTCGGCCTGGGTCCGCACCTCGCCGGATGCAAAATCGGTGGCGCGCGACGGCGCCGCCGCCATCGCCGCGGCCAAAAGCGCGCCGCCGCAGATCGCGACGCTGATTTTGCCCGCCGACACCGCATGGAATGAAGCCGACGGTGTCGCGGATGCGCCCGCGGAGTCCCAACGCGCGAGTTATTCGTCGCAGGCGGTCGACGCCGCGGCGAAAGTGCTGCGCGGCGGCGAGCAGACGCTGCTGCTGCTGACCGGCGGCGCGCTGACTGAGCAAGGTCTGGCATTGGCCGCGAGCATCGCCGGCAAGTCGGGCTGCAAGGTGATGGGGCAGACTTACAATCCGCGCATGGCGCGCGGGCGCGGGCGGTTCGCGATCGACCGGATTCCTTACGTGATCGAGCAGGCGCTGCCGATCCTGAAAGATTTCAAGCATATCATCCTGGTGGAAGCCAACGATCCGGTGGCGTTCTTCGCCTACCCCAACAAGCCGAGCCTGCTGAAGCCGGAGGGCTGCGAGGTTCACCGCATGACCTCCGGCGGCGAGAACTCGGTGGCGGCGCTGGAGGCCTTGGCGAACGCGCTCGGCGCGACACCCGGCGATGTCAGACCGCAGAAGATGGCCGATTTGGTGACGCCGACCGGCGCGCTGACCCATGCCTCGATCGCGCAGGCAATTGCGATGGCGATCCCGGAAAATGCCATCGTGGTCGACGAGTCCATCACCACAGGCCGCGGCTTCTTTCCGCCGACGGCGGCGGCCAACCCGCACGACTGGCTGCAGAACATGGGCGGCTCGATCGGCTTCTCGACGCCGGTGGCGACCGGTGCTGCGGTAGCCTGTCCCGACCGCAAGGTGATCTGCATGGTCGGCGACGGCAGCGCGATGTACACGCTGCAGTCGCTGTGGACGCAGGCGCGCGAGGGCCTCAATGTGCTGACCATCGTATTCGCCAACCGCATCTACCAGATCCTGCGCGGCGAGTTCGATGGCGTCGGCGCAGGAGAGCCTGGGCAGCGCGCGCTCGACATGCTGAAAATCGACCGCCCGGCGCTGGATTGGGTTTCGCTCGCCAAAGGCATGGGCGTATCCGGCCGGTCGGTCGCCAACGTCGACGATTTCGTCAAGGCGCTGGCGGAAGGGATCGCCGAGCCCGGGCCGCGGCTGATCGAGGTGCAGATGTGAATCCGGCCCGATCTCGGCAAAATTCCGCTCCTCGAGTGCCGACCGTGGAACTGGTCGCCGGCCAAATGATTGCTTTCCGACAGACGGTTTTTGGAGGCTGCGATGTCTCACCATTGGCGTGCGGCGGTGGGTCGGGCCGATCCGATCCAGGGCGCGGGCGATCACGCCGTCGAATATATCGGCGGCTGGCTTGTCAGCGGCGCAATGGCGGTCGCGACCATCCTGGTGTTGTGGCATTTCCATATCTGACGGCATCGCCGCTCGCCCACCCGAATGCGCCCGCACGGGGTGACACATGCGAAATTTTAGCTCTCAATTGCCGCACTTGAATGCAGGGCAGAGGCCGGGATGAGAACTGGACCTAGGCGAGCCATCCTGGCTGTCGCGTTGTCGCTGATGGCCGCGCGGTCGGTCGATGATGTCGGTGCCCAGGCCGCCTCCGGGTCCGCCATCGAGGCCGCCTATACCGCGATCCTTGCCCATCCCGGTGTTGACAAGACGCTCGAAGACATCAGGGCCGATGACGACCGGACGCTGGCCGAGCAGAAACGCATCACCGAAATCCCGGCCCCGCCCTATAAAGAAAGCGTCAGAGCCGCGTATTACCTGAAGCGATTTCAGGAACTTGGCCTCAAGGATGCCTCGATCGATGCCGAAGGCAATGTGACCGGCTTGCGCAAGGGCAGCGGCAGCGGGCCGAAGCTGGTGGTGTCGGCGCATCTCGACACCGTCTTTCCCGAAGGCACCGACGTCACGGTGAAAGAGAAAGACGGCGTCATCCTGGCCCCCGGCATCGGTGACGACTCGCGCGGACTGGCGGCACTGCTGTCCCTGATTCAGGCGATGAACGGCAACGGGATCGTGACGGTGGGCGACGTATTGTTCGTCGGCACGGTCGGCGAGGAGGAACTCGGCAATCTGCGCGGCGTCAAAGCCCTTTTCCGTGACCATGCGGATATTGACGGCTTCATCTCGGTCGACGGGCTTGGCATCACCCGCATCGTCAATCAGGCCACCGGCAGCCACCGCTACGAGGCGACCTTCCGGGGCCCCGGCGGCCACTCCTTCCAGGAGTTCGGATTGCCGAGCGCGATCCATGCCATGGGCCGGGCCATTGCAAAAATCTCGGATCTGCAGACGCCGTCCGATCCGAAGACCACTTTTACGGTCGGCACCGTTGCCGGAGGAACCTCCGTCAACGCCATCGCCGCCGAGGCCAGGATGGCGGTCGACATGCGTTCGGATTCGACCGAGCAGCTTCTGAACCTCGAGGCCCGGCTGCTCGATCTGGTCAAGCAGGCGGTAGCGGAGGAGAACAAGCGCTGGAACTCGGACAAACTCGCCGTCGAGATCAAATTGATCGGCGACCGGCCCGCCGGAATCGTCGCGCTGGACTCTCCCATCGTTCAGGCCACCCAACGGGCGGTCGCCGTCATCACCCGCGCGCCACGCGTCACCTTTGCCGGTTCCAGCACGGATTCAAACTGGGCGATGTCGCGCGGCATTCCCGCTGTGACCATCGGCGGCGGCGGCGAGGGCGGCAACTGGCACTCGCGCAACGAGTGGTACAAGCCGGTCGCCGCCTATTTCGGCCCGCAGAACGCACTGCTGACCATTCTGGTGCTGACCGGGCTGGATGGTGTGAGCAAGCCTGCGCTGCAGGCCCGCCGGTCGCAATGACGAAGTGTATTGCGCCCACCGGCGGATTACGCTTCGCTAATCCGCCTACATTCAACATCCGCTGGAGAGCGATATGAACGAACCCAAACTGGAAGTCCCGGCCGAATTGCGCGACCTGGCCGAGAAAACGATAGATCAGGCGGAAAAAGCCTTCGGCATGTTTTTCGACGCCGCAGGCAAGTCGATGGCCTCGATGCCGGGTCCCGGAACGGACATGTCCAAACAGGCGCTGTCGTTCACCGAGCAGAACATGAAGGCCGCGTTCGAGCACGCACGAAAGCTGGTTCACGCCACCGACCTTCAGCAGGCGATGCAAATCCAGTCGGAATTTCTTCGAAGCCAGTTCACCACGGCCGGCGAGCATATGAGGCAGATCAGCGGCGGGTTCATGTCGGCGGCGACGGATGCGGCGCGCGGGAAATTCGACAAGCGGTGACGCTGCTGCGCCAAAGCCGGTCTGATGACGGCAGAACAGTTGAAGCTGGACGTCGGGAACGCCATTTCGGTCTCCGCTCTGCTGCTGCGGCCGTACAACGCACGCGCCTGTTTTGTGTTTGCCCATGGCGCCGGGGCCGGGATGTCGCATCCATTCATGGAGACGATTGCGGCCGGTCTCGGCGAACGCGGCATCGCGACGTTGCGCTACCAGTTTCCCTATATGGAGCATGGCAGCAAACGTCCCGATGCGGCGCCGATCGCCCATGCGGCGGTGCGCGCGGCGAGCGCGGAAGCGGCCCGACGCTGTCCTGGCCTGCCGCTGATCGCGGGCGGCAAATCGTTCGGCGGCCGCATGACCTCGCAGGCGCAGGCGATCGCGCCGCTGGCCGGCGTTTCTGGACTGGCCTTTCTTGGCTTTCCGCTGCATCCGGCCGGCAAGCCATCCGTCGCGCGCGCCGCGCATCTTACAGAAATCAAAATCCCGATGCTGTTCATGCAGGGCGTCCGCGATGATCTGGCGGAGCTTGCGCTGCTCAAGCCCGTCGTGGAAGACCTCGGATGCCTGGCCTCACTGCATCTCGTGCAGGAGGCCGATCATTCCTTCCACGTGTTGAAGCGCTCGGGCCGCACCGACGCCGAAGCGGCGAGCGAAGTTCTGGACGCGTTGTCGGCCTGGGTCGGCGGACTGGATGCAATGTGAGCCTGACCTATGTCATACCGGACCTTCACGGCAGGTTCGACCTGCTGTGCGACGCGCTTGCGAAGATCGAGCATCACGCCGCAGGCAGCATCGGCACGATTGTCGCGCTCGGCGACTATGTCAACAAAGGCCCGCGCAGCAGACAGGTCGTCGAACGGATGCGGCTCGGCGTGTCCCATGCATGGAACTTGCTTCCGCTCAAGGGCAATCACGATGCGATGATGGTCGAGGCGCTGCGGGATCCGTCGAAAATGAACGCGTGGCTCGCGCGCGGTGGCGACGCCACCGTCCGATCCTACGGCGGCGATCCATCGGCGATACCTGAAGCCGATATCGCATGGCTCGATGGATTGACGCTGATGCATACCGACATCTACCGGATATTCGTTCATGCCGGCGTCGATCGTGAAGTGCCGCTCGGCGCCCAGGCGGATCGCACGTTGCTGTGGAAGCGTTATCCGAAAGGGTTCAGATTGGGTTTCGGCGATCGCCACGTCGTGCACGGTCACAATTCCTTTGCGGAGGGACCGGAACTGTACGAAGGCCGCACCAATCTCGACACGCTGGCATGGCGGACCGGACGGCTGGTGGTCGGCGTGTTCGATGACAACAGGGCAGGCGGCCCGGTGGATTTTGTCGTGGTCCGGGGGCCTGCGGCTCCGCGGTGACGGCCTGGCGGCGCAGCGATTGCGCTATAGGCATTATGCCGTGTGGATAGCGCCGATGGCGCGTAGCAACGTCAGCTATCGATTTCCAGACGGAGTGCGGAGCTCGCAAGCCCCGCCATGTTCCAGAAGAGGCCCATGGTGGACGCACAAGGGATCGAACCTTGGACCTCTCCCGTGTGAAGGGAACGCTCTCCCGCTGAGCTATGCGTCCGGGATTGTGGTGCGGTTCAAAGGCCGGAAACGGCCAATGGATGCGTTTGCCGCGATTTACGGAGTGTGGGGCAGGGCTGTCAAGCATCTGACCGGGAACCCGGTCGAATGGGTGGGCATTGTTGGCGCGTCCGACGAACAAAGCTTCGTCATTGCGGGGAGCGAAGCGCCATAGGGTTCACGCCTCCTGCGGCCGCGCCCGGGACGCATGCGACTGCAGCGCCCGGATGCGGTCGGCCAGGGTGCCGCTGGAATGGGCGATAACGCCGTCGACGCCGCTGGCGGGCGCGTCCTTGGCAGGCTTCAATGGTTTCGGCAGCGGCACAGGGTCTGCCGCGAGGAGGGCGTCGATCGCCGAATTCGGGCCCTCCAGCGTCATCGCAAGTTTCGCCACTTCGGCGGCGATGTCGTTGATGCGCTCGCGCAACAGCGCGTTCTCCATGCGCTCGGTGGCCCATGAGCTTTCGGCCTGCTGCTGCATCGCGTTGAGGTCACGCTGCGCTCTTGCGCGTTCGTCGCGGGCCACGCCAAGCTGCTGCTCGAGCGCGGCCTTCTCCTCGCGCAGCCTGTCCATCGCCGGCGACGACTTGCCGCTGTTCAGCGCCGCGATCTCCTCGCGCAATTGCTGCTCGGTGCGTGCGGCCGCCTCGGCCGCCTCGCGCAGGTGCTTGTTCTCGTATTCGCGCTCGGCAAGCTGCTTGCCTTGCGCGGCAAGACGGTTTTCCAGATCCGCAACGCGGCCGCCGAGCAACTCGGCTTCCTTGACCTGCAGCATCAACTGGCGGTCGAGGTCGGTCACCCGATGGTTCAGATTTTCGACCTGGCCACGCGCCTCGGCCAGGGCCTCGGTCGCGGCATCGGATTCGCCGCGCTGCTGCTGCAGCCGTTTCTGGGTTTCGGAAAATTCCTTTTCGGCGTCGCCGACCCGGTTCTGCAGCGCCTCGATCTGCGCGCGCACCGCGACCAGTTCGACCTGACGACTCTCCGCCATCATCGATTTGTCGGAGAGATCGTGATTGAGCTTTGCAAGCTCGGCCTGCTTGTCGGTCAACGCGGTTTCGGCGGAACGCAGCATCTGGGTCTTGGCGGCGAATTCCTCTTCGGTCGCGCGCAACTGGTCCTTGACCGCCTTCTCGCGGGCTTCCAGCGAAAAGATCGTCGCGGTCTTTTCGCTGAGCTCGAGCTTCATGCGGTTGATGGCGTCGGATTTCTTGCCGAGTTCGGCGAGTTGGCTGGTGGTCTTGTTCCTGAGCTGGTCGACGCTCATTTCCAGCCGCCGCGCCGACATCGCGAATTCCGCGCGCAGCTGGTCCTTGTCGGCCTGGATCTCGGCCATCGACAGCGGCGTTGCCGCCTCCAGCCGCCTGGTCGTCAGCCGCACCGCGCGGTTATGGACCAGCGGCACGATCATCAGTCCGAACAGCATCGAAACCAGAAAACCGATCGCCAGATACATGATCGGCTCGATCATTTAGCGTACTCCCGCACACAGAATTCGATGTGGTTACCAATGCCATAACGCGCGGTACAAAGGCCAGCGCAATGCCGCGTTAACGTGAATCGGTTAACCAACGACGGCGCCCTTCTCGGTCATGCCGGGACAAGCCCGGCCATGACGAAAGAGGGAGATGAAATCAGAACGGGTTCCAGGTCGCGTTCGGGGTATATTTGAGATAGCCGATATTGGCCCCCAGCCGCAGGCCGAGGCCGGAACGGATCGGCACCAGCACGATGTTGTTCGCAGTCAGCGCCGTCATCCCGAAGCCGCCGATGATATAGGCGGAGCCGTTGATGCCGGCGAAGCGCTGGTAGATCGCGCCGGTCGATGGCAGGTTGTAGACCAGCGTCATGGTGCGCGCGCCGTCGCCGCCCCAGTCGAATCCGACCGACGGTCCCTGCCAGTAGACCCGCAGGTCGCCGGCATTCTTGGTATAGAGCGTGCCTTCGCCATAGCGCAGGCCGGCCACGAAGGCGCCGCTGCCTTCCTCGCCCAGCACGTATCCGTTCGGCAGGCCCCATTGGCTGACGGCCCTTTCGATCACCGAGGCGAGCCCGCGCGACACGTTGCCGAAGAATTTGTGGCCGGCGCCCAATAATTCGTCCGGCCCGTAGGTGTCCGGCCCGGGCTGGGCGCGCGGCGGCTGCGGGGCCGGCTGTTGCGCGGATGCCGGGACCAGCCAGCACATCATCGCGGCAAACGTCGCCGCGGCAAGGCGTGAAGCGAAAGTCATGAAAGCACCCCTGGCATTAAATCGCGGCCGCCGCCTTAACCGGATGATGACCGACCCCGGTCTAGATAGCGTCCATGTCCCCTCGACTCGGATGTTATCGGCATCAACTATGACGGCACAGCGGCAGGAAAGAAACCGCCGGCGCCGCCGGACAGCCTTTATAGCACTGCTTTTTGGCGCCGCCGCCGCCGGGGTCGATCTGGCGGCGCAGGCGGCGACGACCGAGCGGCTGGTCGTCGACCGCCATACCGGTCTGGCGATCGGCGGCTTCGACCCCGTCGCCTATTTCACCGACGCTCGCGCCATGGTTGGACAGCCCGGCTTCGAACTTTCGGAGGCGGGAGCGGTCTGGCGCTTTCGCAACGAGGGAAACCGGGCGTTTTTCACCGCCCACCCGGAAATCTACGGCCCGCAATTCGGCGGTTACGATCCAACCGACGTCGCGCGCGGCATCGCCTATCCCGGCAACCCGCGGTTCTGGCTGATCTCAGGGCAGCGGCTGTTCCTGTTCGGCCGCGCCGAAAGCCGCGACGCCTTTGCCGTCGATCCCGTCCGCGTCCTGCGCGAGGCGCGGCAGCGCTGGCCGGGCCTGAAGGAAACGCTGGCACGGTAGTCATGGCGCCGCCCTCGGATCGCCCCAGGCGATGAATTCCGGCACGATGAAGTCCGCCCGCCCGGCGCCGAAGCGCAGCGCCTGACCCGCCGAGTCCGTGATCCTGCCTCCCGCCGCGGTCACCACCGCATGGCCGGCGGCGACATCCCATTCGCAGGTCGGCGCGAGGCGGGGATAGATATCGACCTCGCCTTCGGCCACCCGGCAGAATTTCACCGCCGAACCGAGGCTTTTTCGTAAGGCTCCGGGCCGCGCATCGATGAACGCCTCGGTCCGTTCGTCGCCGTGCGAACGGCTGACGGCCGCCGCCCAGGGCTTGTCCGCCGCGGGCATTGGCCGCGTATGGATCGGCACCGCCGCAAAGGCCGCGCCGCTGGCGACGGTCAGCCGTTCGGCGCCGCCGCCGACCAGCCCGCGCCAGATCAAGCCCAGCGCCGGCGCGCCGACGATGCCGAGCATCGGCGCCCCGTCCGTCACCAGCGCGAGGTTGACGGTAAACTCGTCGCGCCCGGCGATGAATTCCTTGGTACCGTCCAACGGGTCGATCAGGAA
Source organism: uncultured Bradyrhizobium sp. (assembly GCF_964252615.1). NCBI lineage: Bacteria > Pseudomonadati > Pseudomonadota > Alphaproteobacteria > Hyphomicrobiales > Nitrobacteraceae > Bradyrhizobium > uncultured Bradyrhizobium sp. Next base: position 188,785 of record NZ_CAXUNQ010000003.1, on the reverse strand, counting down.
GAAGCTTACGGACGCCGGCAGCGTCGCGCGATGGCTGCGTTCCTCCGAGATCGCCGCAACCTGCGGGATCAGCCGCGCCAGCCCTTCGCCGATGATCCGGTCGGCGGCGAGGTCCGCCTCGGTTACCGGCGAGCCGTCGGCTTTTCCTTGCGCGGTCATGGTGCCGCGGTTGACCGCCAGGATCGCGGCGCCAGCCCGCGCCACCAGGTCCGTCAGCGGCTCGATCAGCGCCGCCGCGGCGTCGCGGTCGATCCTGTGCACCGGGCTCATGCGCTTGCTTCCTTTCATTCCACGCCAGACGCATCTTACCTTTCCCCGCTCGCGGAAGAGGTGAGACGCATCGAAGACGACATCCGGGGTGAGGGGGGCTTTCCGCCCGTCCGGCCGGAGCAGAATCCCTTGCACCCCGACCCTCTCCTTGCAGGCGGGCGAGGAAGTTGCAACGGCGGCGTCGTGCTGGCAGGGCGAGCAGGCGCGGTGTATCAAGCGGGGAGCTTGCATGATTCGCCGCCTCGCCGCGGCTTTCCAGGAACCGTATAGATGTCCGGCCCTTCGTCTCCCGGCCCCGCACCCGATATGCTCGAACTCGCGGCGCTGTTGTGCTCGCGGGTGTGCCACGATCTGATCAGTCCGGTCGGCGCCATCGTCAACGGGCTGGAAGTATTGGACGACAATCCAAAACCCGACGACCGCGAATTCGCGCTCGAGCTGATCCGCAAGAGCGCCAGGACCGCATCGGCGCGGCTGCAGTTCTGCCGGCTGGCATTCGGCGCCGCCGGATCGGCAGGCGCCCAGATCGACGTCGGCGACGCGCAAGTCATGGCGCGCGGCCACCTGGAAGACGACAGGACCAAGATCGCCTGGAACCTGCCGCGCGAATTCCTGCCGAAGAACAAGGTAAAACTGCTGCTCAACATGATGGTGATCGCGCAGCAGACCATCCCGCGCGGCGGCGTGCTGACGGTCGATCCGACCGGCGCGGGCGAGGCGGGCGGCTTTCGCGTCGCCGCCACCGGACTGAATGCGCGGATGCAGCAGAACATCGCCGACCTGTTGAGCGGCGCCAATGCCGGCTCGGTCGACGCCCACGCCGTGCAGCCCTATTACACCCGCCTGCTGGCGCAGGCCTGCGGCCTGACCGTCGCGCTCGCCGCCGACGGCGAGGCGATGGTGGTGACGGCGGCGTAGCCGCGCTGCCGGTTTCCGCAGATCGTGCGCGCCATCCCCGTGAACGCGATGTCGTCCTGACCGGGATCCGATCCGCGGGATGGATATGCGGGTCAGCCCGCATATGACGAGATGTGCAGGTGCACAGGCGCCGTAGCGGGTCGGACGGCTACCCAAGGACCCCGAGTGCGCGGGGCCGCCAAGATTCTTCCGACCGCTATACGGTCGCGATCATTTCGCCAAAGGTTGTCTGAATTGGCTTTGTAGATTTCACCCAACGCACCGAACGTTGAATAATCAATCATTTGATCTGCCCACGCCGGCAAGGCTTAACTCCCGCCCGACATGGTTAATGCCTCCTTACACCCCCGCCATTATCCCTTCCCTAACCGCATCCTTTTCCCATTACTCAACCAAACTTAAACGCTTTGCATCGAAACTGGCCGAACCCGAGTACCGCGCGACGCCGTCGCGCACGCGTGCTGTTCAAGGCCTCACTTCATGGATGATCTGCTGCGCGAGTTCCTGACCGAGACCAACGAGTCGCTCGACACCGTCGACAACCAGCTGGTCAAGTTCGAGCAGGATCCCAACAACGCCAAGATCCTGGATAACATCTTCCGGCTGGTGCACACCATCAAGGGCACCTGCGGCTTTCTCGGGCTGCCGCGGCTGGAGGCGCTGGCGCATGCCGCCGAGACGCTGATGGGCAAATTCCGCGACGGCATGGCGGTGACCGGCGAGGCGGTGACGCTGATCCTGCGCTCGATCGACCGCATCAAGGAAATTCTCGCCGGGCTCGAATCGACGCAATCCGAGCCGGAAGGCGCCGACGCCGACCTGATCGAGGCGCTGCATGCGATGGTCGAGCGCGGCGTGGCGCAGCTCGCGGCCGTCCCCGCGCAAGCCCCAGTCGAGCAGGGCACGGTGACGTTCCAGGTGCTGGAGCGCCAGCTCCGGCCCGGCGAAGTGTCGCTCGACGAGCTGGAGCGGGCGTTTCGCGAGACTCCGAGCGAGGCCGCGCCGCCGCCGCCGAAACAAGCCGCCGCGCCGCCGCCGGCCGCAAAACCTGCCGCGAAAAAAGTCTTTGCCGAGCCGGAGACCGCGGAGGGCGAGCGCGTCGCCAACCAGTCGATCCGGGTCAATGTCGACACGCTCGAGCACCTGATGACCATGGTGTCGGAGCTGGTGCTGACGCGCAACCAGCTTCTGGAAATCGCGCGCCGTCAGGAGGATACCGAATTCAAGGTGCCGCTGCAGCGGCTCTCCAACGTCACCGCCGAACTGCAGGAAGGCGTCATGAAGACGCGGATGCAGCCGATCGGCAATGCGTGGCAGAAACTGCCGCGGATCGTGCGCGACCTATCGAGCGAACTCGGCAAGCAGATCGAGCTGGAGATGCACGGCGCCGACACCGAGCTCGACCGCCAGGTGCTCGACCTGATCAAGGATCCCCTGACCCATATGGTGCGCAACTCAGCCGATCACGGGCTGGAAACCCCGGCCGAGCGCATCGCCTGCGGCAAGCCGGAGCAGGGCACGATCCGCCTGTCGGCCTATCATGAAGGCGGCCATATCATCATCTGCATCGCCGACAATGGCCGCGGGCTGAACACCCAGCGCATCAAGGCCAAGGCGGTCGCGGGCGGCCTCGTCGCCGAGGCCGAGCTGGAAAAGATGACGGAAGCACAGATCCACAAGTTCATCTTTGCGCCGGGCTTCTCCACCGCGGCCGCCGTGACCAGCGTGTCCGGGCGCGGCGTCGGCATGGATGTAGTGCGCACCAATATCGACCAGATCGGCGGTACCATCGACATCAAATCGGTGGCCGGCGAGGGCTCCAGCGTCACCATCAAGATTCCGCTGACATTGGCCATCGTCTCGGCGCTGATCGTGGAAGCCGGCGGCGACCGCTTTGCGATTCCGCAACTGGCCGTGGTCGAACTGGTGCGGGCGCGGGCCAATTCCGACCACCGCATCGAGCGCATCAAGGATACCCCGGTGCTGCGGTTGCGCAACAAACTGCTGCCGCTGCTGCATCTGAAGAAACTGCTCGGAATCGAGGACGGCAGCGAGAGCGACCCGGAGAACGGCTTCATCGTGGTGACGCAGGTCGGCAGCCAGACCTTCGGCATCGTGGTCGACGGCGTATTCCATACCGAGGAGATCGTGGTCAAGCCGATGTCGACCAAACTGCGCCACATCGAGATGTTTTCCGGCAATACCATCCTCGGCGACGGCGCGGTGATCATGATCATCGATCCCAACGGCATTGCGAAAGCGCTGGGTACCACGGGTGCGGCGCAGCTCGATATCGCCGATGAAAACGCGGCGATGCGCAGCCTCGCCGCCGAGCAACTGACGTCGCTCCTGGTGTTCCGCGCCGGCTCGGCGCAGCCCAAGGCGGTGCCGCTGGCGCTGATCACCCGGCTGGAAGAAATCGCGATCGACAAGATCGAAACGTCGAACGGCCGGCACATGGTGCAGTATCGCGACCAACTGATGCCGCTGGTGCAGATGGACGGCGTCGCGTTGGCCGCCGAAGGCGCGCAGCCGATCCTGGTATTCTCCGACGACGGCCGTTCCATGGGGCTGGTGGTCGACGAGATCATCGACATCGTCGAGGAGCGGCTCAACATCGAAGTCGCCGGCACGCAGGACGGCATCCTCGGCTCCGCCGTGATCAAGGGGCAGGCGACCGAGCTGATCGATGTCGGGCATTTCCTGCCGATGGCGTTTGCGGACTGGTTCAGCCGCAAGGAAATGCGCCCCTCGACCTCCGCGCAGTCGGTGCTGCTGGTCGACGACTCGGCGTTCTTCCGCAACATGCTGGCGCCGGTGCTCAAGGCCGCCGGTTACCGGGTGCGGGTCGCCGACAATGCCCGGGAGGGCCTGGTCGCGCTGCGCTCCGGCCTCAGGTTCGACGCCATCCTGACCGATATCGAAATGCCGGACATGAACGGTTTTGAATTCGCCGAAACCATCCGCGCCGATCAGCGGCTGGGCGCGATGCCGATCATCGCGCTGTCTTCGATGATTTCTCCCGCCGCGATCGAACGCGGCCGGCAGGCCGGTTTCCACGACTACGTCGCCAAGTTCGACCGGCCCGGGCTGATCGCCGCGCTGAAGGAACAAACCGCCGAACTGAACCAGGCGGCATGAAGGCCATCACGATGAACAACCCGACGCCAAGCGCCGAAGGCACGATCACCGAATACGTCACCGCGGCGATCGGCGGCCAGTTGTTCGGCCTGCCCATTTCACGTGTGCAGGACGTCTTCATCCCCGAGCGGCTGACCCGGGTGCCGCTGGCGTCCAGCGACGTCGCCGGCGTGCTCAACCTGCGCGGCCGCATCGTCACGGCAATCGACATGCGCTCACGGCTCGGCCTGCCGAAACGCGACATGGAACGCCCGCCGATGGCGGTCGGGGTCGACCTGCGCGGCGAATCCTACGGGCTTCTGATCGACAGCGTTGGCGAAGTCTTAAAGCTTGCGGACGACAGTCGGGAAGTCAATCCGGTCAACCTCGATCCGCGGCTGGCGAAAATGGCCGCGGGCATCCACCGGCTCGATGGGCAACTGATGGTGGTGCTCGACGTCGATCGGGTGCTCGAAATCATGCCCGACCTGCTGGCGGCGTAAGCGGCGCGGCCGGCGCGATGCAATCCGGCTTGACGACGGGAACGCCCGTTTTCGAATTCGAAGAGAGAACAGAGGCTAAAATGAAGACATGTCTGGTAGTCGACGACTCAAGCGTCATTCGGAAAGTCGCGCGGCGCATCCTGGAAGGGCTCGAATTCCAGATCGCCGAAGCCGAGGACGGCGAGAAGGCGCTGGAGGCCTGCAGGCGCGGACTGCCGGATGCGATCCTGCTCGACTGGAACATGCCGGTGATGGACGGCTATGAATTCCTGCGCAACCTGCGCCGCATGCCCGGCGGCGATGCGCCCAAGGTGGTGTTCTGCACCACCGAAAACGACGTCGCGCATATCGCGCGCGCGCTTCATGCCGGCGCCAACGAATACATCATGAAGCCGTTCGACAAGGATATCGTCACGGCGAAATTCCATGAAGTCGGCCTGATCTAGGGCGCCGCCATCGGTCTGCCGGCTCGGTCGCCGGCGGGATGTTTCAGTTGCGTCGCTTGGCGTCTGGTGAGTAATGAGTGTTGCGTTGGCAAGTTCCCCGAGCCGCGATGCGGTGCGCCATGAGCCGCTGCGGGTCATGGTGGTCGACGATTCCGTGGTCATTCGCGGCCTGATCGGCCGCTGGATCGAGGCCGAGCCGGACATGGTGGTCGCAGCCTCGCTGCGCACCGGGCTCGACGCGGTCAACCAGGTCGAGCGCGTCAATCCCGACGTTGCCGTACTCGATATCGAGATGCCCGATCTCGACGGCATCGCCGCGCTGCCGCGGCTGCTCGCGAAGAAGCCCAACCTCGTCGTCATCATGGCCTCGACCCTGACCCGGCGCAACGCCGAGATCAGCTTCAAGGCGCTGTCGCTCGGCGCATCGGACTATATCCCGAAACCCGAAAGCACCCGCGAGCCCGCCGCCGCCGATATCTTTCGCCACGACCTGATCCAGAAGATCCGTCATCTCGGGGCTAAACATCGCCGTCCGGCGGCGGCCGCGCCCAGCCCGGCGCTGGCCCCCGACCTCGGCCGTACAGCGGGGCCGGCGATGCGCCCGACGCTGGCGCCGGTGGCGCATCCGCAACTGCTGCGCCGCGCATTCTCGACGCATGCGCCGCGCGTGCTGGTGATCGGCGCCTCGACCGGCGGCCCGCAGGCCCTGATGGCGCTGGTGAGCGAACTTGGCGCGGTGATCGACCGCTTTCCGGTGCTGATCACGCAGCACATGCCGCCGACCTTTACTACGATCCTCGCCGAGCATCTGGCGCGCTCAAGCCATCGGCCGGCGCGCGAAGGCATCGATGGCGAACTGGTAAGGCCGGGCCGCATTTACCTCGCGCCGGGCGGCCGTCACATGCGCGTGGTGCGCAACGGGGCCAATGCCGCGATCGCGCTCGACGACGGGCCGCCGGTGAATTTCTGCAAACCCGCCGTGGATCCGTTGTTCAGCTCGGCCATCGAGGTGTGGCAAGGCGGCGTCCTCGCCGTGGTGCTGACCGGTATGGGCTCGGACGGGATGCGCGGCGGCAAGGACATCGTCGCCGCCGGCGGCAGCGTGATCGCCCAGGACGAAGCAACCAGCGTGGTGTGGGGAATGCCGGGGGCGGCGACGCATGCCGGAATTTGCGCGGCGGTGCTGCCGCTTAATCAGATCGCGCCGAAGTTGATCCAGTTGTTCGCGGGGGTGCGATCATGACGCCGTTGGAGTATGAGTACCTGCGCAAGCTGCTGAAGGATCGCTCCGGCCTCGATCTGTCGCCCGACAAGCAATATCTGGTGGAGAGCCGGCTGATCCCGCTGGCGCGGAAGGCCGGCATGACCGGCATCGGCGACCTGGTCCAGAAGGTGAAGAACGGCGCCGACGCGCTGACCGTGGACGTCATCGAGGCGATGACGACCAATGAGACGTTTTTCTTCCGCGATAAGATTCCGTTCGATCATCTGCGCCAGACCGTGCTTCCCGGGCTGCTGCAGGCGCGCAGCCAGCGCCGGTCCCTGCGCATCTGGTGCGCGGCATCCTCCACCGGGCAGGAGCCGTATTCGATCGCGATGTGCCTGAAGGAATTCGCGCCGCAGCTCGCCGGATGGCGGGTCGAGATCGTCGCCACCGATCTGTCGCTGGGTGTGCTGGAAAAAGCCCGCGCCGGCATCTTCAGCCAGTTCGAAGTCCAGCGCGGCCTCCCGATCCAGCTCCTGGTCAAGCACTTCCGGCAGGTCGGCGAGTTGTGGCAGCTCAATGCCGACATTCGCGCCATGGTGCAGCACCGGCAATTGAACCTGATGCAGGATTTCTCCCAGCTCGGGACCTTCGATGTGATTTTCTGCCGCAACGTGCTGATCTATTTCGACCAGGACACCAAGATCGGCGTGTTCAACCGGCTGGCAAAATCGCTGGAAGCCGACGGCGTGCTGGCGCTGGGAGCCGCCGAATCGGTGGTCGGCATCACCGACGCCTTCAAGCCGTATCCGGAACGCCGCGGGCTGTACCGGCCGAACCCGACGCGCGCGGCGCGTCCTGCGCTCAAGCTGGCTGCCGCCGCGGGTTGAGTACGTGCCCTCGACACTGGGGACACGAAGAGTTGTCATTGCCGGGCTTTCATCCTACCGTATGCACACATCTGCCGTCATTGCCGGGCTTGACCCTACTGGATTCACACATCTCGTCGCACGCGGGTCAAGCCCGCGTATGACGAGTGTATGAATCTAGTAGGGCTTTCACCCAGCAATCCATCTTCTTCGAAAAGATTCGTGTGAAGAGGAATGGATGCGCGGGGTCAAGCCCACATGACGCAGAACGTGTCTTACAAAATCGCATGCGGCAAGAACCGCGACGTATTGCCCGTGATCGGGTTCTGGTCCTCGCGGATCGACAGCCCGCACGGCGCGTGATCGACCAGCCAGCTTCCCAGCACCGGATACGAGCCTGAAAAATGCGGCAGCGGCGCCAACGCCTGGCGGATAAAACCTTCGGCGCCGTAGGGACCCTGCTGTTCTCCGAGCGTAGCGCCGGCGCTGACCAGGGTTACGTTGGCGCCTTCGCGCGAATACAGCGGTTTGCGGACGTAGGATGCGCCGAGCCGTGCCGCTTCGGGATCGTCCTCGAAATAGGCCGGCAGCAGGTTGGGATGGTTCGGAAACATCTCCCACAGCAAGGGAAGGATGCCCTTGTTGGACAGGATCGCCTTCCAGGGCGGCTCGACCCACCGCGTCGGCGCATCGGCCAGCCTTACGCCGAACGCATCGTGAAACATCCACTCCCAGGGATAGAGCTTGAACGCCAGTTCGATTGCACGATCCTGCGGATCGGCGAAGCTGCCGTCATCGCGCAATCCCAGATCCTCGATATCGATCAGGGTGGTGGTCAGTCCGGCCTGACGCGCGGTATCTTCGAGATAAGCCAGGGTGCCGGCATCCTCCGCGCTTTCGGTCATTCCCGTCAGATGGAGATGGCTGCCGCCGCCGACCTTCTTCCATGCCTCGATCAGGTGTTCGTGGATGGAATTGAACTGGTCGGCGTGTCTTGGGATAACGTTCCGCTCGATCGCCTGTTCGAGCCAGGTCCATTGGAACACCGCCGCCTCGAAAATCGAGGTCGGCGTATCGGCATTGTATTCCAGCAGTTTTGCGGGCCCTTGGCCATCGAAGCTGAGATCGATGCGGCCGTACAGGGATGGATCGTCGCGGTACCAGCTCTCCGCGATCAGCGGCCAGAAAGCTTCCGGTATCTTCAGCCGCTTGAGAGCGTGTTCGTCATTGACGGCGGATTCGACCAATTCCAGGCACATGGCGTCGATCTCGCCGGTCGGCGCTTCGATCCGGCGTTCGATCTCGTCCAGCGTAAAAGCGTAATAGCCGCGCTCGTCCCAATAGCGCTCGCCGTCGATGCTGTGAAAATCGAATCCCGCGGCTTCCGCGGTCAGGCGCCAGTCATCGCGCTCGGGACAGTCGATCCGCCGCATGATGCTGGACGGCGGCGGCGCTAGCCCCCGCCGCCGTGGCCGCCATGTCCGTGGCCGTGACCATGGGCGCGAAAGCCGCCGCCGCCGAAGCCGCCATATCGGATGCGGCAATTGTCCGGCCATCGTCCGTCGGGTCCCGGCCGGCCATAAGGACCGCAGTCGTTCGGCCGGACAAAGCCCATCGATACGGCGCCGACGGCCGCAGTTCCCATCATCGTCAGGATTACGCGGCGCGAACGTTTCATGGATCGGTCCTTAAGGTCGGTGAAGCGATGGAGCTATTGAGACATTCGCGGCGAAGGCATGCAAGCGGAAGCGCATGGTTTCACGACAACGTGCGGCGCAAGCGCCGTTGCGACGGCCGCCGCCGGAGACAGGCGAGGTGAAGGCCTGCGCAAACGCAGCCTATTGGATCAGCTTGCGTAACGTCGGATAGAACTGCACCCAGACATTGTCCTTGCCGGCATGCAGCTTGTGGCAGTCGTAGCAGTCGCCGTCCTCGTGCGCCGGCGCCGACGGCGCCATCACGGGGGAGGGATCGAATGGATTCATCAGCGTATAATAAGCCCAGGGCGTGGTCTTGCCGTCGGGACGGCTGAGGTTCTTCACCGCCACCTGCACGCCGGCGTGCTGGCCGTTATAGAACCCGGATTTCAGGATGTGCTTCGGCTCCCGGTCGGCCGAGTTGAAGACGTCCATGACCAGCACGGTCTTGTCCGGAAATTCCTTGTTGGCAAGGAAATATGCGTAGGCTTCCGGGTTGATATAGACGTTGTGGAATTGCTGCTGCTCCGGCCGTGTCGCCTCCAATTGCGTGTTGGCCGGCGCTTCGTCCTTGTAGCCCAGCGCGAGGTTGGAGCCGACGAATACCCAGGTCTCGAACCCGGCCGGGAGTTTGAGCTGGCCGTCGGCGGTGTATTGCGGGGCGGTGTTGCTGGCCTGGCCTCTGACCTTGGTCGTGAATGTCATCGGCGCTGCAATGCCGACGAGCACCGCAACGCCAACCCAGATCCGGTTGAAGATCATGCTGTTCTCCTTCGGGAGGACCGGTGATCCGGCGCAAACCTGCGACCATATTAGCGCGCGATTTGGCACCATTTCAATTCTTGCTGGCGGATGCGAAATGACTCACTTTCCGTCATGGCGGGCCTCTTCCCGGCCATGACGGAAACAAAAACCCCGCCGTTTCCGGCGGGGTCCAGTCGGGAGGCGAGAGCCACGCGACCAGTTCGTCCTTGTGAAGGGGTCGGTCATGTCGTCGTCGGCGCCGAGACCTTAGCCCTGATGCCGGCGGGAGTAACCGGTTCAAGCCAATGGTCTATTCGCCGTCACTCAAGCAAAGTGGGCATGATCCTGCAGTGTACCAATTATGCAGCCGGTCGGAAATGCCGGCCGGTGTAACGCGCGCAAAATCAAAGATCGATCGAACGTCTTTCATTAGCCCGACTTGCGCCTCCCAATTCACCTCCCGCAATTCGGGATGGTCGACTAACAAAACAGCGACATCGGCATCGGCTAGACAGGCCGCAAGAGATTCAAAGCCCTCGACCCCTGGCATTGTTGCAATGACCGAGGAGACATCGGCATAAGCGTCCCACACGCGGATGGCGGTGCTACCCTGCAATGCGGATAACAGTTGAGGACTAAGCGCGCCGCGAACATCTCCCACTTGCGATGCGTATCCCAAACCGACAACAGCGACGGTTGGGGAACGGCCGATTCTTCTGACATGTCTAACGATGTTGCCTATCGCGACGCGGCGAAACTCGTCGCTGCGGTAAGCTGCGCTGTCTAAGAGCGTGCCGGTTTCACCCGTAATCTTGCACAAGGCTGATAGATCTTTTCTAAGGCAAAGGTCTCCTAAGCCTGGGTGATGTTCGAGAAGATCCATTCCAATGCGGAAGTCGCCCGCAATGCCCCTTCTGACAATCTCGGCATTTACAGCATGGTGCTCGCAAACCAAGGAGAGTTCGGCAGTCAAAACTTGGTTCACAGCAAGGACCGAGTTACTCATCTGCTTTGTCAATTCCGCTTCTCGGCATGACATTACCAGCACTAAATCATGAAGATTTTCAGGAAAAACCTGATTTGCGAATCGAGTTGCGGTCTGTGCACTTTGGCAGCCGACAACGATACGGTCTGGCCGGGCAAGGTCTTCGAATGCGCGGTGTTGTCGGAGAAACGCGGGCCAGTACACGTACCGATTCAATAGGCTGGCATGATCAACTGCTGCAATCATTTGAGCCGAGTCACCCACCATCACGGTCGAGCGGACACAGATAAACGCATTGCGGGCCGGCGGCCACGTTACCAGAGATTTTATGACATTCGTGAGGATCGAGATGTCTATTGATCCATCGTAGCGGCTGTCTGCTGGAACAGCTAGTATAACCGCTTCTACATCGTCGGTCGTTTGGCAATCTTCAAGACAACTTTGAAACCGCAATCGTTCCATGTCCGCTGCTTGGAGCCTCGACGAGAGTTCCGGGCAACTAAAAGGCGCTTGCTGGCATCGAAGCATGTCCAAGCGCTCAGGCGCGGTCTCAACCAGAGTCACTTGGTGTCCGATTTCGTTTAACCAGATTGCAGTGGGGAGCCCTACATATCCCGCACCGATCACCACGACGTGGGGCATACATCGAGCCTTATTCTTGAACGGTATGGACTATGAGCCGAACTGTGCCCGCCTCGAGCCCGGAGATATTGGTTTGGAAAGCAAGGAACGCGCGAGAGGCGTTTGCGAGTGACCGAGCCGCGTCCGAAGACGGCCGCAACTCGATAAGCCCTCGTACCGCAGCCCGCGTTCCCGTCCCCCATACTCCGCATACGACGATATTGCGATGCTGTGCGTCGGGACGAGAGCAGAAAAGAAAACCGTAGTCTTCCAGGAGGTCGTCCAACTGGCCTCGCGGTGGAACAAACGATGTTGATCCATAAGCAGCCACATGCTCCGGATACTTGAGGGCAAATAAAGGGTGGTCGGCACTGAGTAATTTACGAGAGTAGTGATTTACGCTGGGACCACCGACGGAAATCGTTAAACCGTACGAGCTGCTTACCTTGTCATCCGTAGTCAGGTCTACGTGCACCCCTCGTGGCAGGCTTCGCAAAGCGTCGACCAGGTTTGCCACAGCTTCGCCTTCCGGCATCGGCATAACCAGGACGTTGCTAGGAAAAAAGGCTTCAATCGACTCGCCTTTCACTAGAAAGCTTTTTACCTCGGCACTAGGAAGTACGAGTTGCACGCGTCGATCTTTGGGGATCAACCGTTCTAAATGCCGGTATCGCTGATACGCCTGAATTCGAGAGTAAAGAATTCCCGAGACGAACCCGATACCTGCTGTGATCAAGCCAGTAAAGATGCTGAGCACGAATTCTGTCACGTATCGTGATCCATTCCCCCGTGCAGGATCGCGTAAGAAACTTCCAATAAAGCGGGCGGCGGTCTCGCTACTATGTGCTAACGCCCACATTAGTATCGATTGCCGAGAATGCACAAATGATCGTTTATATCTAGCGCCTTGGACGTATTTTCTCAATACGAATTATGAATGCTGCCTATTTCTGCTAACCGCTCTTCTTCCAAACGAAAAACCCCGCCATTTCCGGCGGGGTCCAGTCGGGAGGCGAGAGCCTGACAAAGCTCTCCTTGAAAACGATCAGGCCGGGATGCGCACTTCGTCCTCGTGCGGCTCGCGCAGCACGTAGCCGCGGCCCCACACGGTTTCGATGAAGTTGCGGCCGTCGGAGGCGTTGGCGAGCTTCTTGCGCAGCTTGCAGATGAAGACATCGATGATCTTCAGCTCCGGCTCGTCCATGCCGCCATAGAGATGGTTGAGGAACATTTCCTTGGTGAGGGTAGTGCCCTTGCGGAGCGAGAGCAGCTCCAGCATCTGGTATTCCTTGCCGGTCAGGTGCACGCGCTGGCCGCCGACTTCCACGGTCTTGGTGTCGAGGTTGACGACAAGGTCGCCGGTCTGGATCACGCTCTGGGCGTGGCCCTTGGAGCGGCGCACGATGGCGTGGATGCGCGCGACCAGTTCGTCCTTGTGGAAAGGCTTGGTCATGTAGTCGTCGGCGCCGACGCCGAGGCCCTTGACCTTGTCCTCGATGCCGGCGAGGCCGGAGAGGATCAGAATGGGGGTTTTGATTTTCGAGACCCGGAGCTGCTTCAGCACGTCATAGCCGGACATGTCGGGCAGGTTGAGGTCTAGGAGAATAATGTCGTAGTCGTAGAGTTTACCGAGGTCGACGCCTTCTTCACCGAGATCGGTGGTGTAGACGTTGAAGCTTTCGGATTTCAGCATCAATTCGATCGACTGCGCGACGGCGCTGTCATCTTCTATCAGCAATACGCGCATGCCAGTCCCCTATCGTCGCCGCTCCGGGCGTCAGGTCGGCCGCACTTGCGGCACTCAAAACGCCTTTGAACAACTGATTCGAATCCTGACGACATATGGTTAACAAAATCTGATTCTCTCCCGCAAGCTCTATCCGTGCAATTTTTGTCGAATCGCCATAAGATATTGCAGTGAACCAGGTTTCCGTATCCGTTCTCGCTCAAGTTTCACTTTAAGAGCCGGGGCTAACCGACTCTCGCGACTCATCCTTCGTTCTGAAGACGAGCGCGCTCAGTCACCAAAGACAGTGACGTAATGATTAACGATGCGGGTAAACACGAAGTTAAGGGCGAGGCTGCAAAGCGCGGAAACTTAAGGTTTTCGCAATGAAGGCGCTCGCCGAGCAGATCGGCGATCTCGACGGCGTCAATATTTATGGCCGTGTGGTCGGCGTGCGCGGCCTGATGGTGGAGATCGCCGGACCTATTCACGCGATGTCGGTCGGCGCCCGCATCGTGATCGAGACCGGGGCCAACCGTTTCATCCCCTCGGAAGTGATCGGCTTCACCGGCAACAACGCCGTGGTGATGCCGTTCGCCGGTCTCGAGGGCGTGCGACGCGGCTGCCGCGCCGTCATCGCCAATGCGGCAAGTCAGATCCGGCCGGCGCCGTCCTGGGTCGGCCGGGTCCTCAATGCGGTGGGTGAGCCGATCGACGGCAAAGGGCCGCTCGCCCAGGGCCCGTCGCCGATGCCGTATCGCAACCCGCCGCCGCCGGCGCATTCGCGCAAGCGCGTCGGCCCGCCGCTCGATCTCGGCGTGCGGGCGCTCAACACCTTTCTCACCTGCTGCCGCGGCCAGCGGCTCGGCATTTTCGCAGGTTCCGGCGTCGGCAAGTCGGTGCTGCTGTCGATGCTGGCGCGCAATGTGGATGCGGATATCACCGTGATCGGCCTGGTCGGCGAGCGCGGCCGCGAGGTGCAGGAATTCCTGCAGGACGACCTCGGCGACGAGGGTCTGGCGCGCTCGGTGGTGGTGGTGGCGACCTCCGACGAGCCCGCCTTGATGCGGCGGCAGGCGGCTTACCTGACGCTGGCGATCGCCGAGTATTTTCGCGACGAGGACAAGGACGTGCTGTGCCTGATGGATTCGGTGACGCGCTTTGCGATGGCGCAGCGCGAAATCGGCCTCTCCGCCGGCGAGCCGCCGACCGCCAAGGGATATACGCCCACCGTATTCACCGAACTGCCCCGGCTCCTGGAGCGGGCCGGCCCGGGCCTCGGGCAGGGCACCATCACCGGCATCTTCACCGTGCTGGTGGACGGCGACGACCACAATGAGCCGGTGGCCGACGCCGTCCGCGGCATCCTCGACGGTCACGTGGTGATGGAGCGCGCCATCGCCGAGCGCGGACGCTATCCCGCCATCAACATCCTCAAATCGGTGTCGCGCACCATGCCGAAGTCGGCCGATCCGGCCTATCTGCCGGTCATCACCCGGAGCCGCCAGGTGATGGCGACCTATGCCGACATGGAGGAACTGATCCGGCTCGGCGCCTACCGGGCGGGCTCCAGCTCCGAGGTCGACGAGGCGATCCGGCTGCATCAGCCAATGGAGAACTTTCTCCGCCAGGCCAAGGAAGAAGTCGCCGGCCTGAACGCCGGCTACCGCCAACTTGAGCAAATCATGGGCGCTAAAGAAACGGAACGCTAACTTTGTCAGGCCATCATCCGCCACACATGAAGTATGCCGGTGGGGCCCTTGCGGGAGGCCGGTTCTGTCCCGCGTTCGATAAGGGACTTCTGGGGAGTATGAGTCGATGAAGTCACGTGAAACGCTGATCCGCCTGAAGAAATTTCAGGTCGATGAAAAGCGCCGAAGGGTTACCCAGATCGAGGGCATGATCGCCGACTTCCAGCGCATGTCGGTGGATCTGGAACGCGAAATCCAGAACGAGCAGGACCGCGCGGGGATCAACGATCCGACGCATTTCGCCTATCCGACCTACGCCAAGGCGGCGATCCAGCGGCGCGAGAACCTGACCCGGTCGGCCGACGAACTGCGCATCCAGCTCGAGGACGCGCGAAGCCTGCTGTCCGAGGCGTTCGAGGAACTGAAGAAGGTCGAACTGCTGGACGAACGCGACCAGGCGCGCGAGCGCGCCGAGGAAAGCGCCCGCGAGCAGGCCGATCTCGACAGCATCGGCCTGATGCGCGCACGCATCGCGATGGCTTAAGTTCAAGACAACCACAACCGTTATTCCGGGATGCGCCCCTTGGCGCAGGCCCGGAATCCATAAACACCCATCATGGCTATGGATTCCGGGCTCGCGCTACGCGCGCCCCGGAATGACGAAAGCCCGGGCCGCAAGGCCCGGCCCGGGCTCGCGCCCGGATTTTTCTATGGCCCGCGACTTCAGTTCGGCTACTCGACCCGCACGCCCTTAAGCTCCCATTGGCCCGGATCGAGAACCGCGCCCAAAACCTTGCCTGCCTGGTCCCTGACAAAGGCGATCCGGGTGTGCTCACCGCCGTCGACATAGAACTCGCGCTCGGACGCGGCCATCACCGCGACCGGTTTGCCTTTTTCAAAATCGAGCACGGGCCAGGGCCCGGTCGCCTCGACCACGAGCTTGCCGGCATCGATCCGAACCTGCAGTTCGACCGCCGGGACGTAAATGATCGCGCGGGCGATCGCGAATTCGAGCGGATCGTCGAGGCCCGCGCGCGAAAGTTTCAATCGCACCTGCGAATTCGCAGCACCCCGCAGCTTGCCGACGATCCGGTCGAGCTTCAGCCCCTTGACCGGCGCGCCGTCGATGGCGGTGATCATATCCCCCCACTTTATCCCGGCCTTGGCGGCGGGTCCGTTGTCGCGAAGCCGGGCTGATGCGCCAGCGGCAGGTCGGCGAGGCTGGCGACAAAGTCGGCCAGCGTCTTGTCGGGCTCGAACACCGCCTTGTTGTAAAGCCGGTTGATGGCGGTGTTGCTGAATTGCGGCGGATAGACCAGCCCAGAGGTGTGACGGAGCAGGTCGCGCACTGTCATGAGGCGCCTTGGCGGTTCGCGCGCGATTTCTTTTTTGCCCGTGGCCGGATCCCGCTTTTCGACGCCGACCTGCATGTCCTTTAGCTCAGGCAGGTAGCGCGCGACCGGAGCGTCAAGATCGAGCTTGGCTTCCTCCACCAGCATCATCGCAGCGACGCTGGTCACCGGCTTGGTCATCGACGCAATCCAGAAGATCGCATCCGGCTTCATCGGAATCGTCCTGGCGTTATCCTGAAAGCCGACCGCCTCCAGATAGGCCAGCTTGCCGTTGCGGGCGATCGCCACCACCGCGCCGGGCAACGCGCCGGCATCGACCCGCGCCCGATACCAGGACCCGATCCGCTGCAGCCGCGCCGCCGAAAAGCCGAGGTTTTCCGGATTGTCGACGGTTGTAAGATCGGCCGCGAACGCCGCGCTGGAAAGCCAGAACGCCAGTGCGATCGCGGATGCCATACGGGCCTGGGTCATTCTGGCAGCCTTGTCTCGTCAATTTCGCCGGCGGTGAGGATAGAGTTCGATTTCGGAATCGTCGAGGCCGCCTGCCGTGTCGGCCCGGGCCGTGAGATCGGGGTTTTTCTTTGGGGGTTCCCAGCGACTTAGGGATCGGCCCGGCGCAAAATATGATACGAAAACGCTTGGACGGCCTTGTGGGCTGGATACAATCGCGGTCGAGGAATCCGCGAATTTTGGGGACACCGAATGCTGACGCCGGCTGAGCTGGTCTGGCTGATTGCCGCGGTTGCGAAGGGGGATGAGGCGGCTTTCGAGCGGCTTTATGCCGCCACGCGCGCGAAACTGTTCGGCGTTGTGCTGCGTATCTTGCGGCGTCAGGATCTTGCGGAGGAGGTCATTCAGGAAGCTTACGTCAAGATCTGGAACAGCGCCGGGCAATTCAATCCCGGCATGGCGTCTCCGATCACGTGGATGGCGTCGATCGCCCGGAACAGGGCTATCGACGTCGTTCGCAAGCGGACCGAGGCTTCGATCGAAGAGGAACCGGCAGCGATGGAAGTTGCCGCCGACACGCCGGATCCGCTGGCGCGACGGGAAATGACCGAGGAATTGAAACGGCTGCTGGAATGCGTTGGACGGCTGGAGCCGGATCGTCAGAAACTGCTGCTGCTTGCCTACTACAACGGCTGGAGCCGTGAACAACTTAGCGCGAAGTTCGAGACGCCGGTGAACACTGTGAAGACATGGCTCAGGCGCAGCATGATGGATATCCGGGAGTGCCTGGGACTTTAAGGTCTTGGACATTTAGATGATGGCTTATAGCGAAGACCATATCGCGCTCGCTGCGGAATACGCACTTGGCACCCTCGACGCCGAGGAGCGCGCGCAGGTCGAAGCCATGATGTCCGACGACACGGATTTTGCGGCGATGGTCGACGCCTGGGCGCATAAGCTTGGCGTGCTGAACCAGATGGTCGGTTCGGTCGAGCCATCGGCGGAAGTCTGGGACAGGATCAAGGCCGCGGCGGGATTGTCCGGAACGCAAATGCCGCTGGTGCTACCTGAAGCGCCGGCTCCGGCGGTCGAACCCGCCGCCGTCGAATCCGCGCCGGTGGCCGAAACAAGTAACGTGGTCGCGTTTTCGGGGCAGACGCGGCGCTGGCGCACGATCGCCACCGCCATGACTGCGGTCGCCGCCGCCCTGACCGCCATCGTCGTGACCCAAATCGTTCGTCCGGATTTGCTTCCTGACAGCATTCGCCCACCACCGCGAACCCAGGTGGTGCAGATGCCCGCGCAACCGGCGGCGGCCCCGGCGCAATACACCGCCGTGTTGCAGAAAGACGGCGGGTCGCCGGCTTTCATTCTCACCGTCGATGGCGCCACCCGGAATTTCACCGTGCGCAAGGTGAGTAACACCGCGGCCGAACCGGGCAAGAGCTACGAGCTGTGGGTGATCTCCGACAGGCTGGGTGCGCCGCGTTCGCTGGGCGTCATCGGCGACGGCGATTTTACAACGCGCCCGACGCTTGCGTCTTACGACCCCAATATTGTCAAGACCGCGACCTACGCCGTCACGGTCGAACCATCAGGCGGTTCGCCGAACGGCAAACCCGGCTCACCGCCGGTGTTCGCCGGCAAGCTGATCGAAACCGTGCCACAGGCTAATCGCTAATCGATTTGGTGGACGCCGCGCAGCGCGTCTCGGAGCAGTTCGCGGCAGAGCCGGAGCCGTGACGATGCAAACACTCCGTCATGGGCGGGCTGCCCCGCGCATCCTCTCTTGGCAACAAGGTCCTTAAAAGAGACAATTGCCGGTCAGCCCTACCGCATGCACATATCTCATCGTCCTTGCCGGGCTTAACCCGGCAATCCACCCCTTCGAAACGACTCTTCCGAAGATGGATGGATACGCGGGTCACGCCCCGCGTATGACGAGATGCGTGAATCCAGCCCGGCGGTCACGCCTGGAGCACAAAAGAAAACGCCCGTGGGGAGCGGGCGTTTTCGGTCGTCTCAGTCAACTTGGGGCTTGGGGGTCTTAATTATCCACGTGGCGACTTTTGGGGGGCTGGTAAAGAGCCGCGTGAATTCGTGAATTCCTGTCAGCGCACAACCGAAGTATTCGAATTTGTTACCGCTATCGGTGCACCCGCCTTAATGACGCGGCTCGACTGCGCATAATTGAGATCCGAACCGGTGCGGGCCGAAATACCGAAGCCGGCCACCGCGATACCTGCAACAAGGGCCACGACCACGACTTTGAGGTGGGTCATGCGGTCCGCGCTGTAGATCGAATGGTTCATCTGCAAGCCTCCTGCCGTCCAACTTGCCTTGAGGGTATGTCTCGCCTTCCCCCGGGCCGGTTCAACAACTCCTGGCTAGAAAAGTGGGAATTCGGCTTTATGTTCCTAAGAGGCGATCACAAAGCGGTGAAAAGACTTGAATTCCCGCGATCCAGCGCGGCCGACGTTACCTGAAATGGCGAATTCGCGTGTTAACGCAATAGGTTAATTTGATCTTATCGTTAAGGCCGCAAATCCGGCGTTAAAAATCAACCGCACGACAAAAGGGTTGTCTGTGGCGAAAAAGCCGCGGCGTTTCAAACGCTCCCTACGGTCTTGAGCCGGGCGCGCGGATGAATTTCGGCTTGCGACAGCACGGTGGTCTGCGACCTGAAACGCTCCACCAGCGAGTGCACGAAGGGCCGGATCGCCGCCGACGTCACCAGCACCGGCGCCTCGCCGTCGCGCGCGGCCTGTTCGAACCGGTCCCGCACCACTGTCATGAATTCCGACAGCTTCGACGGCTGCATGGCGAGGCTGCGCTCCTCGCCCTGACCGATCAGCGACTCGGCAAAGGCCTGCTCCCATTTGGCCGACAATGCGACCAGCGGCAGGTAGCCGTTGATCGAGGTGTTCTGAGCGCAGATCTGGCGCGCCAGGCGGGCACGGACATGCTCGACCACCGTCGCCGGATTGCGCGAGAACGCCAGCGCGTCCGCAATGCCTTCGAGGATGGTGGAGAGATCGCGGATCGAAATCCGCTCGGCGAGCAGCAGTTGCAGCACGCGCTGGATACCGGACACCGTGATCTGGCTCGGTACGATATCCTTGACCAGTTCGCCCTGCTCTTTCGGCAGGTCCTTCAACAGCTTCTGCACCTCGCCATAGGACAACAAGTCCGACATGTTGTTCTTGAGCAGTTCGGTGAGATGCGTCGACAGCACGGTGGCGGCGTCGACTACCGTATAACCCTTCAGCGAAGCTTCTTCCTTCATCGCCGCGTCGACCCAGGTTGCCGGCAGGCCGAAGGTCGGCTCGATGGTGTGAAGGCCGGGAATGTTGACCTGGTTTCCACCGGGGTCCATGACCATGTACTGGTTCGGCCAGATCCGGCCGGTGCCGGCATCCACTTCCTTGATCTTGATGACGTAGCTGTTGGCCTCCAACTGCACGTTGTCGAGGATGCGCACTGAAGGCATCACAAATCCCATCTCGATCGCGAGCGAGCGGCGCAGCGCCTTGATCTGCTCGGTGAGGCGGTCGGTGCCGTCAGGGCCGTTCACCAGCGGCAGCAGCGCGTAGCCGAGTTCGATCTTGAGATCGTCGATCTTCAGCGCGGTGGCGATCGGCTCGTCCGCCGCCGCGGTGGCCGCGGCTGCCGCCGCCGGCGCGGCTGCCGCGAGCGCTTCGGCGGCCGATGCGGCGCGGTTGCGCTTGCGCGCAGATAACGCCAGCGCCGCGGCGCCGCCGCCGAGCGCGAGAAACGGCAGCATCGGAATGCCCGGCAACAGCGCCAGCACCAGCATGACGCCCGCCGACATGCCGAGCGCCTGCGGATAGCCGGAGAGCTGCTTCATCAGCGCCTTGTCGGCAGCACCGCTGACGCCGGCTTTCGATACCAACAGGCCCGCGGCAGTGGAGACGATCAGCGCCGGCACCTGCGTGACCAGGCCGTCGCCGACGGTAAGCAGCGTGTAGGTTCGCGCGGCTTCGCCAAAACCCAGCGACTGCTGCGCGACACCGATGATGATGCCGCCGATGATGTTGATAAACACTACCAGCAGTCCCGCCACCGCGTCGCCGCGCACGAATTTCGAGGCGCCGTCCATGGCGCCGAAGAAGCCGCTTTCGTCCTCCAGCGCCTTGCGGCGTTCTTTTGCGGCCTTCTCGTCGATCAGGCCCGCCGACAGGTCGGCGTCGATCGCCATCTGCTTGCCCGGCATGGCGTCGAGGTGGAAGCGCGCCGCCACTTCGGCGATGCGCCCAGAGCCCTTGGTGATGACGACGAAATTGACGATCACCAGGATCGCAAACACGATAATTCCGATCACGAAATTACCGCCCATCACGAAATTGCCGAACGCCTCGATGACGTGGCCGGCGGCGGTCGTGCCTTCGTGGCCGCGCGACAGGATCAGCCGCGTGGAAGCAAGATTGAGCGACAGCCGCAGCATGGTGGCAATCAGCAGCACGGTCGGGAACGAGGAGAATTCCAGCGGCGCCTGGATGAACAGCGCCGTCATCAGGATCAGGATCGACAGGATGATCGAGATCGCCAGAAACAGATCGAGCACGATCGAGGGCAGAGGAAGGATCAGCACCACCAGGATAGTGAGGATACCGAACGCCAGCGCGAGGTCGCCGCGCTTCAGCAAAGTGGCGATATCACTCAGGCTGGGGAATCCTGATCCCGGTTGCGCGCCTTGAGCCGCCGTCATATCCGCCATAAAAGCTGCTTCCCCCCGCCGATGCCGTTGGCGGGCGCCAAACGTCTGCGCGGCGGCCGATGGACCACCGCTTCGAAAGTGAGGCACCGCATTGGCGTCCACAGGGTACTCCCCCGCCGCGACCGACGACACTCGACTTCACCTGGGCAAAATTTGCCCGGTTTATGGTTAGGAAAGGGTTAACGTAGGTGTCGCCTCCGCGCAGGCGGGGACCCGGGACCACGGCGGGTGGGTGTCGGCTATGTCTCCGAACACCTGTCGGTGATGTCTCCGGTCTGAACACTTGACCCGGCAATCCATCGCTTCGAAACGGCTCTTCCGAAGATGGATGGATACGCGGGTCAGGCCCGCGCACGACGATTTGTGTTTATGGAGGTCCCGGTTTTGCGGTGAGCACTTTGCGCCGCACCGCGCCGGGAAACGAACCCTCCCATGTGCGGACCATCGTGCCGAGGAGACGGGTCCCGCCGCATTTGCATGCCCAACATTTCATCACGGCGCTTGACCCGCGACCTTCGGCCGACGAAGTTGCGGCCGTGTTCGCAATCTCCGATCCATCCATCGTTTCGCCGGTTTTCATCCCCGACTCGCGCCAGGCGTGGGCGCGGCTGGGGCTCGCGCTGCTGATCGGCTCGCTCGGCAGCGTCGGGATGTGGTCGGTCGTCGTCGTGATCCCGGTGGTGCAGCCGGAATTCGCCGCCTCTCGCGGCGCGGTATCGCTGGCTTTCACGCTGGTGATGCTGGGATTCGGCTTCGGCGGCGTCGCCGCCGGCAAGGTCACCGACCGGTTCGGCATCATCACTGCGCTTGGCATCAGCATCGCCATCCTGACGCTCGCCTATATCGGCGCCGGGCTTTCCACCACGCTGTGGCAATTCGTTGCCGTGCATCTGTTGATCGGGCTGGGAACATCGGCGATGTTCGCGCCGCTGATGTCGGAAGCCTCGCACTGGTTCGACCGCTATCGCGGCCTTGCGGTGGCGATTGCCGCCAGCGGAAATTATGTCGGCGGCGCGCTTTGGCCGCCGCTGGTCAACTGGGGCATTCAGGCCCAGGGCTGGCGCACCACCTATATCGCTGTTGGCGTTTTCTGCGGGCTGGCGATGGCGGCCGTGCTGATGGTGTTGCGGGCGCGGATGGGCGGCGAGACCCGGCGCAGCCATGTCGACGCGCCGCCGCCGCGGGTCGACCTGCGACTGTCGACCAACGCGCTGACCGTAATCCTGGGGCTGGCCGGTTTCGGCTGCTGCACGGCGATGGCGATGCCGCAGGTCCACATCGTCGCCTATTGCGGGGATCTCGGCTACGGGGTGGCGCGCGGCGCCGAGATGCTGTCGCTGATGCTGGGATTCGGAATCATCAGCCGCATCGGTTCGGGATTTCTCGCCGACCGCATCGGCGGCATCCGTACCCTGCTGATCGGATCGATGGCGCAAGGTTTTGCGCTGTTGTTCTACGTGTTCTTCGACAGCCTTTCCTCGCTCTACATCATCTCCGCGATGTTCGGCCTGTTCCAGGGCGGCATCGTGCCGAGCTACGCCATCATCGTCCGCGAATCGATGCCCTCCAGCGAAGCCGCGACCCGGGTGGGCATCGTCATCCTGGCCACCGTGGTCGGCATGTCCGTCGGCGGCTGGATTTCCGGCGTGATCTTCGACGCCACCGGCTCCTATGCGGCGGCATTCCTCAACGGCCTGGGGTGGAACGCGATCAACATCGCCATCATGGTGGGGCTGCTGTTGCGGGCGAGGCAAAGGCTGGCGCTGGCGTGAGGTACGCTGGACTAGACCGCCTGTCCCGTCTTCAGCAGCATGCAGCCGGTGATCTTCAGGCTGCCGTCGGGCTGCTGCTCCAGCGTATACAGCGCTTCCCACGGCACGCCATCGGCGTCTACGATGTGGACGCGCTGCGCGATTCTGCCGTCCGCAACGCGCGCTTCGCCGAATTCGAAACTCTTGTGGCGCAAGACCGGCGCGTAGCTTTTCTGCACCATGGCCGTGAAGGCCCCGGTATCCGGGAACAGGCCCTGGATCGCCGGCGCGGCATAGGAATAGGCCGTTGCAAAATCGTCGCGGCCAAAGGCCTGCTCCTGCGAGCGGATCACGCCTTGCGCGGTGGCGATGTCGTCCGCGGCGCAGGGCGCGCAGAGTCCGATCAGCATTACGGCCAGCATGATCAAACCGCGCATGACGTGCTCCTGTCGGCTCTGTGCTCTCGCCCAACCTATCCAGATACGCTCATTTGCTGAACGGGTTTTGCCAGCCGCCGCGGCCCGGTGCACGGGGCGGGTAGGCGGTCTCGAGATAGTTCAGCAGCACCTCGCGCTCGTTCGGCGCGGGTGGCGGCATGTTGTGGCGGCGGATCATCAGGTTGATGGAGTCGTCCCATCCGGCGCGGCTCAATCCTTGCGCCGCCACCAGCTTGAAGTTGTGGCAGGCGGTGCAGGCATAGAAGGTTTCATCGCGTCCCGGCGCGGCGGCGAATTCTTCCGGACTTTCGTCGCGCGGGGTGAATGTCGTTTGCGCGATTGCGGGGGCCGTCCAGAGCAAGCCCGCGATCGCTAAAATCGCCAACCGCATCATCTACCCGACCAGCACCGCGATCCTGTGCATCGCGTTGCCGCCATAGCCTTGCGGATTCCACGACGCCGCCTGATGCGGCTGCATCGCGCCTTTTGAATCGGTAGCGCGCGCCCACACCTCGTAATAGCCGTCGGACGGCAACTTCACGCTCGCGGTCCAGCGCTGCCAGTCGTATTTGTTCTTCGGCTTTTCGAGTTTTGCCTGTCGCCACGTCATGCCGGCGTCGGTGGAGATGTCCACCTGTTTGACGGTGAGGTCGCCGGCCCATGAGGCGCCGCGCAGTTTCAGGTCCCTGGTCCCGGCGGCGAGTTTGGCGCCGTTTGCAGGGTTGGTGATGATCGAGCGTACCGGCATCGATTCCAGGATGCGGAAGTTCGCCGGATCGCCTTTGTCGCCGGGCACCATCGGCTTGATCGCAATCCGATAGGAAAACTCGGTCATGCCGGGGCCGTCATGCTCCCTGTCGCGCACCCAGATGCGCGTCAGCCATTTTTGCGACGCCGAGCCGGGCCAGCCCGGCACCACCAGCCGCACCGGCCCGCCGTGAATGTTGGGGAGCGGCTGGCCGTTCATGGCCCATACGATCAGCGTATTCGGGTCCAAGGCTTTTTCGATGCGCACGCCACGCGAAAGCGGGGGCTTGCCCGCGTCGCCGGACAGATGCAGGTCGGATGAATAATGCGCGGTGTATTTCGCGGTTTTCTTCAAGCCGGCGGTTTTGAGCAGGTCGGCGAGCGGTACGCCGGTCCATTCGGCGCAACCCGCGCCGCCATTCGTCCACTGATTGCCGCGCGCCGGCGGCGAGAACGCGGCGCGGCCGTTGCCGCCGCATTCCAGCACCATGCGGCGCGTCACCGCCTTGTATTTCGATTTCAACTCGCCGAGCGTGATTTCAAGCTTGTTGTTGACCTCGCCATCGATGGTGATCTTCCACCCGTCGGGATCCCTGGTCTCCTCCGGAATCTGCCCGTTGTTGCGAATATAGAATTTTTCCGTAGGCGTGGTGTCGTCGTCGAGCAGGCTCTCCGGCGTCTCGGCGACCAGCGGCCGGTCGCCGAGCACGACCAGTCCTTCGTTCTTGCCGGGGAATTTCAGATGCTGCGGTGCTTTCGGCGCGACAGGGGCCGGTGCCGGCGGAGCGGCGGACGGAGCGGCGGCCTGCGCGTATGCGCTGGAAATCCCGCTGCCGGACAATGCCCCGGCGTCGCCGATGAGGGCGCCGAGAGCCGCCAACGCCGTGCCGCCCAAAAACCTGCGCTTGCCGGCATCGACGCCGCACCGGGCGTCCGCGGCATTTTTTTCCGCCATGATAGTCCTCCCGTTTTCCGACTTGCGGTCGTGTCTCCCCGCCGGGATTCGCGATCCCGGCCGGGGTCGAGTATTTGCGGTTTGCGGCCATGCTGCAAGGCCGACCGGGATGGCACTTCGTCTACCGATTCAATCCGTTTCGATCGGCAGCGACGTGTCCTCCGCATCATATTTTGGAGCGGGAACGCCGCATCCCAAGGGGAGCGCACTCGCTGGCCGTAAGGCGCGCGGAACGGAGCATTGCCCACCGCCAGCCGCCATTGTAAGGGATATCGGCACCGTCGCGTGTCGCATCGCGACGCTTGTCGGGCCTGTAGCTCAATGGTTAGAGCCGGCCGCTCATAACGGTCTGGTTCCTGGTTCGAGTCCAGGCAGGCCCACCACGCTTTGCGACTTGTCGGCCGCGCTTGGCGCACCGCCGCTCGAAGCTCGCTTTCAGCGAGCAGCAACTGGAAGCCGGTTGCCCGGCAAACCGGTGCTGCCAGGCTTTTCGGAGCAAGCCTCGTTAGAAACACCGACAGCGCCTGTCGGCGCGATCGTGAACATGATCCTTACCGTCATCATTGCACGGTGCTTTTTTTCTCGGCTGCGCCCTTCGCAGTCAGCGAACTCAGTGGAACGTCCAAGATATAAACAAACCCAGCAGGCTTATAGGTAAGTTGCACTTGTCCGTTCAACTGTTGCCCAAGCGACCCCATCATGCGGGTGCCAAAACTTCGCCGGGTAGGCTCCTCGACTGCGGGACCACCGCTTTCCGACCACGTCATTTGCAGTCGTTGGGCTGCATCATCGACCTTCCAAAAGATCTCCACGCGCCCGTCCGGAACCGACAACGCGCCGAATTTTGTGGTGTTGGTACTCAGCTCGTTGAACGTCATCGCCAGCGCGATTACAGCCCCGGAGCTAATTCCGATATCGGGGCCTTCTATCGAAAAACGCCCCGCGCCCTTGCTGTCATAAGGCTCGGTCGCGCTGCGCACCGTCTGCGCCAGACTGGCGTTGGCCCACTGGGCCTGCATCAGGAGGTCGTGCGCCCGTCCAAGCGCCACCAGCCTGCCTGCGATGGCCTGCTGGCCGTGCTCGATGCTTGGCGCTGTCCGGAGACTCTGGGACGCTATCGCGCTTACGGTTGCCAATGTATTCTTGATGCGATGATGCAGCTCTTCCAGCATGAGCCTTTGCAGCTTATCGGCCGTCTGCCGCTCCTTTGCATCTATGCCGGCCTGCGCGAGCAGGGCCTTTGCATCGATGCTCGCCTGCTCCAGCAGAAGGCGAAGGCTGTCATTTTCCACCGTCAGCGAGTGCGCAGTTAAGCGAACTGCCGGCCCGGTTTTAGCGAGCGTTTCAACCGCAAGCGGTATAGCCGCCTCCGGGATGACTTTCAAAGCGCCGGCGCCGACCATATCCCGGAGTTCGGACATCATTCCCTTGACGTCGATGGGTTTCTCGAAAAAGCGGCTGTCTGCGGGCTTATCATCCTCGGTTGGCTTGACCTGTCCGGACACAAGGATGATTTTGATCGAAGGCCAGCGAAGGCGCACGGCCTGCGCCAGCTTTAATCCATCCATGGTGCCTGGCATCTGAATATCAGAAAACAACAGAGAGATGTCGGATCGGGATTCGAGAAGGGAAAGCGCTTCATCGGCATTGACGGCTTCCACGGCATTGAAACCGGCATCCTCGACGAGATCAACGGCTTGCATTCGCAGCACCATTTCATCTTCCACGACAAGAACGGTGGCAGGCTGATCAGATTTCATTAGGTGCCTAGAAGGTTGGAGGTTTCACGGCCCATATCCGGCGTTTCTGTACGGGCGACCGTGCCGGATCGTCGAAAAGGACTTGCGGGCAATAGCAAATAACCGCTGCTGGCGCCGGCCCGTCTTAACATGCCAACAGAATTGTTGCTGCCGGTTGCCGACTTGATCAAGCTCCGGGACTGCCGCAACAACAACCCGTGCGAGAATTCGTTCCTCTTTTGCATCTTTCATCTGCAAGCGCGTGACGAGGGACCAGAAGCCAGGTCCTGAGCGCCGGTCAGGTCACCATGTCGTGGCTGAGACGCCGACTGGAGTGCGAGGGAGATCTGCTTGCAGCCATAAAGATGCTGCCTGGGCCGGCTGTGAGCATGGAACGCTTGCAGCCGAACGTCGTTCTCTGCTCTTTCGGAGCAGGCGTATCCAATGCACAAGGTTGTCGATCAAGATCAAACCAGAAGCCATGACGTCCACGCTGGCGGCGAAGACGACGGGCGCGGACGTCATGCGGTTGCGCCTTGGCAAATACCATGGAAGGGCTGGAAGGATATCCTGATCAGGACCTATCAGCAGATCAACAACGACCGGGTTCTGGCGGTGGCTGCCGGGGTGGTGTTCTACGGCCTGCTGGCGCTGTTTCCTGCCATAACGGCGCTGGTGTCGAGCTATGCGTTGTTTGCTGACGGAAGTACCATCAGCAAGCATCTGTCGCTGCTCGCCGGGGTGTTGCCGGAAGGCGCATTCGACATTGTAAAAGATCAGGTGGACCGGGTGCTTGCCAAGGGCGAGGTCAAGCTGGGACTCGCATTCGCCTTCAGCTTCGCGCTGGCGGTCTGGAGCGCCAATGGCGGTTTGAAGGCCATCATAGACGCCCTTAATGTTGTTTACGAGGAAAACGAAAAACGCGGTTTTTTCAAGCTGAACGCACTTTCGCTTGCCCTGACCTTTGGCGGACTGCTGGCTGTTCTTCTTGCTATTGCCTGTGTGGTCGCGCTGCCGATCGTCCTGAATGCCATTGGTCTTGGATCGGTCAGCGACACCCTGCTGCGGATCGGTCGATGGCCGCTCCTGATTCTCATGATGCTGCTGGGCCTTGCCGTGCTTTACCGCTATGGACCGAGCCGCCGGGAGCCGCAATGGAAATGGCTCAGCGTGGGCAGCACGCTCGCAACCTTGATCTGGCTCGCGGGCTCGGCGCTGCTGTCATTCTATCTGGCCAACTACGCAAATTATGATGCGACCTATGGATCACTCGGCGCGGCTATCGGCTTGATGATCTGGATGTGGATGTCCACCATCGTGGTGCTGATGGGCGCCGAACTCAATTCGGAGATAGAGCACCAGACAACTGCGGACACCACCAAAGGCGGCGAGAAAAGCATGGGGATGCGCGGAGCCGAAGTTGCGGACACCGTCGGGGAAGCCAAGGCCTGAGCTGCGGTAACGCCGCAGTTTTTGTTTGGTAAGCGGCGTGACCCGTGATCGCGCGTTTGTCTGCAGCAGTTTCGTGATGCGGCAGCCCGGTGCGGCGCTGTCCGCCTCAATGAATGACATCGAGCGGGAACCGGCCAACTTGCTCGCCGTCTTCGTCGGTGACCAGAATGGCAAACCCCCGGTTTCTTAGTTCCGGCCGTTCCTGGATGAGCCGTTTCGCCAGCAGGTCGGCTGCAACCGTTGCCGCGGCTTCATCGGGCATTTCCGCGCCGCCTTCGTCGGCGACGATCTGCGAATCCACCAGATCGAAATGATAGCGTGGCATCTTTTGCTTGACCTAGTTGGCGAACGGAGGTGCTCGGCCGGCGCGCGGCTCTTGGTCCACGACGTCGGGACCGTCCAGTTGCTCTGCGGGCGCGCCAGAAAGCAGAAAAGCCGGCGTGCGCAGCACGCCGGCTCGGGTTTCTCAGGCTTCCAGTTCGGATTGCTCGATGGCTGCCGGCATTTTGGCGACCGACATCAGGGTGCGAGCCACCTTGTTCAGCAACTGGTCGGCATTTTCCTCCTCGGCCAGCGATTTTGACAGCAAGGCGACGACGGCGCTGTGGCGGAGCTGCTGGGCAAGATTCCTCGCAGTGGTGTATCCGGACATCTCGTAGTGTTCGACCCGCTGGGCGGCCCCGATCAGCGCGAGATCTGCGGCGGCGTCCTCCTTGGATTTACCGTTCTCCATCACCTCCTGGCCTTCCTCCACCAATCCCATCATGCCCTTGCAGGGTTTGGCCCGCGCATTCGCGCCCAGCAGGGAAAAGCATTCGTTGATGCGCTCGATCTGCTGCTCCGTTTCGACGAGGTGCTGCTCGAACAGTTCACGAAGCTGGTCAAATCGGGCTGCCTTTGCCATCTTGGGCAGCGCCTTGGTCAATTGCTTCTCGGCATGCAGGATGTCGCGCAACTCGTCGATCAGCAATTCGTCCATGCCGTCCGGCGCGGTAGGCGGCGAACTTTCGGTTTTGATGGGCGCAGATGCATCGCCGGCCTGCTGCATCGCCGGCGACTCGACGAATTCCCAATCGCCACCCTCGTTCCACGGACCTCTGGTGTCGATTTCGCCCTCATCTCCAGCGCCGGTCGAGTCGTTGAAGAACTGATCGACCAGTCCGGGCGTCGGCGCGATTTTTCCAATCGAGAAGGCGGGCTTTTTCATGCTTTCAAGCGCCGCCGCGAAGGCCTTCATGTGGGTAATTTCGCGGGTCATCAGGAATTGCAGCGCATCTTTGGTGCCGGCATCGTCGCAGAAGTTGATAAGACGCTCGTACACGATTTTGGCCCGGGCTTCCGCCGCGATATTGCTGCGCAGATCGACATCCAGCTCGCCGGTGATCTTGAGATAATCCGCAGTCCAGGGATTGCCTTGGGAATTGAACAGGTTGACGCCACCGCCGCCTGCAATGGCAATTAGAGGATCCACCTCGGCGGCCTCGCGATCGAACTTGGAAGGCTTCAGATGCATCCGCGCCAGACAGCCGACGACTTCGAGATGGCTGAGCTCTTCGGTTCCGATATCCATCAACAGATCCTTGCGCTCGGGATCCTCGCAGTTCAAGCCCTGAATCGAATATTGCATTGCAGCCGCCAGTTCGCCATTGGCGCCGCCGAATTGTTCAAGCAGCATGTTGCCGAACCGCACGCTTGGCTCGTCGACGCGGACGGTGAACATCAGCTTTTTTACGTGGTGATACATGAAGACCTCATATGTGAAGGGGGAGAACGGGTGGGTAGAACCTCGCATCGGCAACGTCGTTCCTGCCTCAGCCGAACAACTTCGCCTCAATCGACTTCGTCAAAAGCCAGTCAGTCCGGACGCGTCCGTCGCCGTTGGTTATGCCGCCGCTGCCTCATCGATCGCCGACATTACTGACGACGTTGCGGTCTGGTGAACCATATGGCCGCTGCCCGGCACCCGGTGCATCCTGCTTTGGCGAATTTCACCATGAAGACGACCGGATTGCTGTTCCGTATCGATGAGCCGGTCATCGGCGCCGGCAATAATGATCACCGGCATTCTCAGATTTCCATACTTGCGGTTTGAGGCGACTGCATTGGGTATCATAAGGCCCGACTCTTGCGCACTGGCGCGGATTTGCGATGGCCGAACCGCCATTGCTTTCGGGAAACCGTCGAATTTCCTTGGGACCGACCGGGGTCCGAATATCACTTTCAGCAGAAGCGGCCAGATCATCCTGCTGACAAGCGGAGACACCGTGTGGCTCAATACGTCGCCGACACCCGGAATGGCCGGGGCTGACATCGCCGCAAAATCGGCCCGGGCCGACGGAAAGTAATAGCCGGAGGCGAGCACAAGGGCTTCAACAAACGCCGGATGCTTGAGGGCAAGCGACACGGCCACCGAGGCGCCCCATGAATGTCCGAGGACAACGGCGCGCCGGACGCCAAGTCGCTGCAATGCTTCATGAAACAGGTCGGCCTGTGCTTCCGGCGTCCAAATAACGTTGCGCGGGCGCTCGCTATGGCCATAGCCGGGACGGTCGAACACGATGACACGGTAATTTTCAGCAGCGAGTCCGATCAGGCCGCTCGATTGAAAATCCTGGATCATGCTGCCATTGCCGTGGAAAAGAACCAGAGGACGGCCGGCGCCGCGTTCCACGTAATGGATTCTGACGCCGTTGACCTCCATGAAGCGCCCGGCCGGCGGGTTTTCGCGCTGCGCCTTCTTGGCAAGCTGCCTGTTTACGACGGCCGACGCTGCAAGCGCGCCGGCTATCAAGCCTGCCGCGGCGACGAAGGGCCGGGCTTTGATGGCTGATAGAGATTTATCAAGTACTGAGACGGCACCGGGCATGGCATGATCCGAAAGCGCATGCACGATCACCCGGAAATCCGAAGAAATGTTGCAGCAGATGGCGAACAGCCGAGCGCGCCATTCGTTCCCGGAAGCAGGCTTAAAGCTGCCGCACACACGACGGCGACCGCAGATTGGAAGCCCGTTTCCGCATGTATTCGACGCTCCGGATGCCGCGGATTTCAGCCGCGGCCGGAGGTCAGCTACTTAACAATTGACGCAGCTTGAGCGCATCGGCAGGTGCGGCGCTCTTCTGGTCATTGTCGAAATACACGAATACGTCGCAGCCTTGCTTCTTCCATCCCCTGATGCGTTTGGCCCAGTCCGCCAGCGTGTCGGCGCGGTAATGACCTTTATAACGGCCGCCAGGACCGTGTCCTCTGATGTAGACAAAATCCGCCGTGCGCTTCCAGGGGGCAGGTGCGTCATGATGGTCCGACAGGCAGAGCGATATGTTTCGTCCGGAAAGCAGCTTCAGGATTTGCGGCGCGTACCAGCTCGGATGCCGGAACTCGAAGCTGTAGCGGCGCTTTTCCGAGAGCAGTTTCAAGAACGAAGCAAGCCGCTCGCCATTGGCTTGAAAATTCGGCGGCAGTTGAAACAGGATGGGGCCGGCTTTGTCACCCAGCAGCGACAGGCGGGCTTCGAGCAATTCAAGGCTGTTGACAGAGTTTTCCGATAAGCGTTTCCAGTGGGTGATAAATTTCGAAGCCTTCCATGCAAAGATAAAGTCATCGCCGGTTTGCTCGCACCAGCTTCTCACGGCTTCGGGCGTCGGTGTCCGATAGAATACGCCGTTAAGCTCGGCCGTGATGAACTGGCTGGCGTAGTATTGCAGTTGGCTGTTGATCGGCAGACCCTTCGGGAAGAAGGGTCCGCGCCAGGAATCGTAGTGCCATCCTGAGGTGCCGATCAGAATCCGGGCCACGGCGTCCTCGTCATGGTGTCACGACCGATCTGGCTTTGCCCTGCCGTACCAGTGCTTTCCTTGGTCTTTGTGCTGCAAGCGGAAAGGACGGTCACTTCGGATGCAGCAGGCTGATGTCGGAGTTTACATCTTGTTGTGCGGCTTGGCGGCGTGGCTGCCTTCCGGCAGCTTATCCCGGCCTTGGTCGCCATTGTCGTCCTTACCGCCGGACGTCGAGGTGCCGCTGCCGCTTGGATTGGCCGTTGTCGACGTACCCGTTATCGGTGCGCTCGCCGGGTTGGCGGAACTCGCCGCGGGATCTCCGGTCGTCGACCCGCGTCCGCTGGGCGCTCCAGCCTGCGCGACCAAAGCCCCCGAGGGCCTGGAATCCATCTCGCGATGCTTGGACAAGCCGCCTGCGGTGCCATTGGACGCTTGAGCGTATGCGAGGGCTGCCGAAACAGCGAGAGCGGTCGTCACCGCGGTGGGAAGAATCTTCATTGTCGTCTCCGATTTGCTAGCAATGGAGCTTATATCGCCGAGCTCGGGTTAAGGTTCCGCGCCAGCCCCGTCAGTCCAGCCGCTAGGAACGTAACGGCGGCGCACGTTTTCCCGCGTTATCGCGCGCCATCAGCTGGGTTGTTGAAAATGCATCTGATTGAGATATTCCTGCCGTTTTCCGACAATAAGGGCGTGCCGTTCGCTTCCAGTCACTATGTACAACTCGGTGCACTCTGACGAGGCAGAAACAGCCCGGAGCCTCGGCAGGACGCAGGTCTCGCACGTCCACGGTCGGCTTGGTTAGCCCTGCTCCAACGTCCGTCAGAGCGGCGGCGGCTTTTTGAGATGCAGATAATGCGGATCGAACTCGCCTATTTCTGTCAACTTCCGCCAATTCCTGACAATGAGTTCGCCGTTCTGAAAATCCATCGCCCGCGAGACGCGAAGTTCGTGCAAGGTGCGGTTGACGGTAGCGATGGACATGCCGAGCGCCTCCCCCAATTGCACGAGACTGACCGGCACTGCAAAGGCGAAGCCGGTGGCCAGCCCCGAGGCCCGGGCTCGATAAAATATCTCGCAGAAGAGGTGGGCCATGCGGGCGGGCATAGATCTTGCGCTGTTGTTGGTGATGGCTTCACGGAAAATCGCGGCGTCGATCAAGGTTTCCCGCCAGATCGCAAATGCAACCGATGGTCGGCGATTGAATATCGCGAGCAGCTCCTTGTGCGGCAGACTTGCGACCAGCGCCGCTCCGATTGCGCAGACGGCGTGATCCATCCGGTCAACAAAAAGCGCCTGCGAGTCGGGCATATCCCCGGTCATGTGAAACGAGAGATACTGGCGACCGCCGTTCGGAAGCAAGTGATAGCGCGCAACCATGCCCGACAGTATCAGAACAGAGACGCTCGGATCGTCGCCTTGCCGGATCAGGTCCTCGTTCGGTTTGAGCTCCCTGGTAGAACAGCTCAATGAGCCTATTTCGCCGATATCCTCCCTGCTTAAGCGGGAATGCTCCTGGAGCTTGCGGATCAGGATTTGGGGGATGTTCGTCAAAACAGACCTGCCTTTGACCTATCAAATGATACTTCGCAGCCCGCTACGCAGTATAAGGTGACGCCACTATTCAAGTCCAGGGTTGTACTAATCCCGGCATGGCCGGCAGGTTGTGCGACCCCTCGTTCGAGACTCAGGCTATGTGGGGCGCAATGTTTTTTTCCCGGCTGCTGACGATGCCGTTCTCGAAAGGGCGGGGGTCAAGCAATTGCTTACCGAAAGCATCGCTCGATGAGCGCCATGTCGAACCGATGTCGGACCGGCAACTGGCCGTCGCCATCCGCCAATTTCAGCGATCTCCATTGATAAATGGCGGCCCCCGATTCCCGGAACAGCGCCCCGGGCCGGCAGCCAAACTCGATGACGCGGCCAACGACGACAGGCGAACGGACCACGCCTAGAATTTCCGTTCAGTGGCTTTCGATATCAACCTGAAGCGACAAATGAGCCATCCATGATCTTAGAAAGTTTTGATCGGCAAACCCTGGCGAGAATGGAGATCGCCCTGGAGCGCGCATGCAGGTTCGTTGTGACCGGCAATCAGAAGCACAGGTCGCGCCGTTATATCGCCAGACGGATTGTCGGATGTGCGGCCGGCGGCAGCCGAGATCTCGATAGCCTGACACGGTCCGCGATCGCTGCGGCCAAAGAGCTCAATGCGAGACGAAGCAAAAACAACGTCGAAGCGGGTAGGGCATCGCCTGATAATCGGCCGACCCCGAGTCCCGCTGCCGTCGCGCTCGCGTCTAGCACGCGTCAATCGGAGTCGCCGGCGGTGTATGGAGGATTCGGCAAGGGTCGAGAGTACGAAGTGCAACTCGATCGTCGGTAGCGGCGCAGTTCGCGGCCGTGAGGCGGACCAGTTGCTACGCAATCGGATCGAACAGGCCGAGAGCCTCGACGAAGGCAAAGTCTCCGTCAACCAGTTTTGCGCCGATATCGCGACGATATCTCATGTTTGGAACAATAATTCTGTCGGCAAGTTCGCCGGCTTTGCGACGCGCCTCGTCGATGCCGTCGGCTACCGCCGTCGCCACCATGGTCCATCCATACATTCCGGAGGTGACGAGTTGCCCGTTTACGATGCCGACTTCCCCGTAATAAAGCCGATCCTGGTCCTGCTTGCCAAGTCCGCCATCGAACATCACCGGTAGTCCGACCGTGGCTTCCTCGACCGACTCGCGGTCGTAGGGGAACGGCGGCGTGGTCAGCACGATGGCGGCGCAAAACCCCGGCAGCATCGTCGCATTGCCTTTGCGGTCGATCATGGCCCGGAACAGATCGCCCCAGCGGGTTTGCTGAAGCGGTCCCAGCACGGCGAAACCCGGATAACCAAAACGGCAGGTGAATTCCAGCGGCCAGATGCCGCGCTGGTTTACGATCGTATTCAAATTGATGTATCCGCAGTAGCCGCCGGCGGCCAACATCGGTGCCATGCGTTTCAGCGTCCGTTCGAAAAATGTTCTGGATCGGTCGAAGGTGGCGATGGTGCCCATCTCGCCGGTGAGTTCGCCGAGGTTTCCGGGAAAAAACCGCTTGTGTTCCCAATCGAGGCAGGCTTCGCCTATGAAATTCTCGCCATTGAAATAAGCGCCGACTCCCATTTCGACGCCGTCGACGTGCTCCATCAGGACGAAACTGAGCGCCTCCGACTGCTCTTCGAAAAAAAACTTGGTGCGCAGAAGCGCGCGGACATCGGCGCCGTCCGCTAGCCGGCCGACATAATTGTCATACGAACTGAATTTCGGGCCGTTGAATTTGAGGACGTATCGCGCGGGGTGTTCGTCGATGAACTTGCTTGCGCTGGCAAGGTCGTTGAATTCCGCAACGTCGGCAGTCTGGAGTCCGATGTCGGCGAGTACCCGCTGGGCGAAGGCCCTGTCGTTTTCGAGGCGATCGCCATATGCGCTGCCGCCCACGACGTGAAATCCATCCTTGCGCAGCGTGTCCTGCAACTCGCCGCGAGCCTGCGCGACATTCTCGAACAGGATGACGCCGTCCTCTCCGGCAGCCTTGACCCAATCGAGTTCATTCTCCCAATTTGATGTATGTTCGACCAGACCGGCCATCGTGCCCTGCGCCAGAGGGTCCGCGACGAACACCTTCACCTCATGGCCGTCCGCCAGAAGCCTCATGTACAAAGCGCCGAGATCGCAGGTATCGCCTATCCCGAGAAAGCGCATGGCAGGTTATTGAAGTCCTAATTCGCTGCGATACCGGTTGAAACAGCGCGCCCCACATTCCAGTCGCATCAACGCTCCTTCGGCGATCGCCACCGCTACAGCGGGATTTTCGGTTACGAGCGGCTCGATGGCTTCGCTGTTCCAAGCCATCGAGTGTTTGATATCAAGGATAGCATGCAGCGCAAAATAGTGCCGGTTGCCGGCTTTGACGCCGAGCCGTTTCAGCCCCGCGGCGGTTGCGGCCGAACGGCCGGGCGCGGTCATTTCGATGACGCCGAGCGCGCCGACCGAATGATAGGCGTAGCGGCGATTTGCTGCGAGCCCGGCCATCGTATTGGCCAGAGCCAAAGCCTCGGTGACCGTGGTCTCGGGCAAAGGGCTGAGTTCGAGATGGTCTGCCAAGGCGGCCAGAAGGGGGCCATGCATCGCTTTCGGATTCCCGCGTCCCATCTCGTCCCAGTAATTGCGAGCCAGTTCCAGCTTCGGCCGGGTCGGAAGCTTCAATTGCGTCAGTGCCGTCAGGTCTTCGAATCCGGCTTCTCCGGCCACTTCCTGCGTCAGGAACCATTTCATCTGATCCATGGAGCATTCTTCGGCCAGCCAGCGGAACAGGGGGTCGTTCTGGCCCGGGCCGTCTTCTTTAAGCCGCTCGAACCATGCGATGAAATGATCTGCGTCCGTCGGAGCGTCGGCGGCTCGGGCCGCAACCGCCTGCCGGCTGCTCTCGAGGAATTTTCCCTCCAGGAGGCTAAGCTTCGCCACTTCGGAGAGCTGTTCTTTCCAGTGCGGCGATGGAAGCGATGGATTGAAGCGCAGATTATTGAGGCGATTAAGCCGAAACTGCAGGTCCCGCTCGTAGTCCACCTTGGGTGAACGAACAATGTCTAACACGCTAAACTCCTGATTTTCGCGCGGTGAGTACCACCGCGGCTATTCGGTCGACGGTGCTGTAGGCGGGAGTTTCCAACTCTTCTCCAAATACGTCGGGGTCCATTTCCTCGTAGCGCCATGCCAAGTCGCAACCAGCAAAATCCTGCTTGACGGCCTGCAGCAGCCGATCGACCCCACCGACGATTGGTGAACCCGTGTACAGCAACAGCGTTCCACCCCGTGAGAGCCTGTCTTTCGCCGACCGCGCGATCGACAAGGAAAGGGCGCTTCCGAGTTCGCCGCCGCCGTGCCGATAGGCCCGCTGCAGAGAATCGTTGAGATACGGCGGATTGGCAACGATCATGTCGAAACAACCTTCCACGTCTGCAAACAGGTCGCTGCGCACGGTTTCGACGTGGGGCAGGCCGGCTGCATCGGCATTCAGACGAGCCATTTGCAACGCGGTGTCGTTGATGTCTGTCAAAACCAGTTCGCGGCATGGCGCGTTCTTCGCAAGGATGACCCCGCCGGCTCCCGATCCGCATCCCAGGTCCAATGCACGCTGCAGACGGCGCGGCTCGGAGCAAAGATTGTGTTTGATTGCCCCGGCAAACCGATAGGTGTCGGGCCCAAAAAACACCGCATCGGCTGAGACGGTCGGAAACGCCGAATGCAGAAAGAGTTCCCCATCCAACGTCGAGGCTCGCACCGAACTCCTCCAGCCGGCCTCGCATTCGATAATGACGGCGCAATCTCGCAGCAGATCAAACAGCGAACCCGGAAGCAGCGACGGCGGGAAGGGCCGGCTCCAGCCAAACGCATCCGTTAACGTTCGCGACCGCTCGTTCCCAGCCCGCCGATTGTTACGGAAATGAGTAGCGGGAGTGGGCGTGACGAAGCCGTAGCGCTGCTCCTTCAGGAACGAAATAAGCGCGGACAGGCCGATATCGGACTTCAGATTGCGTTCGTGCTGCATGACCGATCAACCCGCTCAAGTCATTGGCGTTCCGTCTTTGGAACAAACCTTTCGCTGAAAGGTTCAGGAAATTATGAGTAGGCGCGTTACAGATATTGAACCCGCGGCAATTCGCCCGGCCTTGACCCCTTCGGCTCCTATTCGTGCTCAGTTGGCGGTATGCGATTTCGGCGATCGCGGCCGGGGCATCGTAGCTTTGGAAGATATTGAAGCCGGACGCCTTGTTGAACGATCCCCGGTTCTGATCATTCCCTCAGAGGAACGCCCTGCGGTCGATAACACCGTCATTTTTACGTACGTGTTCATGTGGGAGCATCAGACGGTGGAGGAGGACCTGTACAAGCACCAAGGTCGCTCCGCAATCGCACTGGGTTATACCAGTCTGCTGAGCCACTCTTACGAACCGAACTGTATTTTCGTCCGTCATATTGACGAACTGCTGATCGATGTGTTTGCCAAGCGTCCCATCAATGCCGGCGAGGAATTGACAATAGACTACCAGATGACGCTGTGGTTCGATCCCGTCAGCATCCGGTCGTAAGCAATGCGGATCCGAGCCTCGCAACGCGATACGGAACCGACAGGTCCTAAGGGCGGAATGCGTCTCCACTGGCCGGTTTCAGCATTTCGCCGTATGCAGCGGTCCGCGGTTCGGACCCGCGATCGGCCTTGGATATCTGCGTATTGTCAACGACCAGCCGCAACACCGGATGCACTGGGTTCAACACTGTGGTCGGCGCCGCCGCAGCCTCTTTTTCTGGCTGTCGCTGCTGACACGCGATCGGCGGTGACGCTTCCAGCGCATCCAGAAACTGCCGGCCGATATCGGTGATCCGCCAGCCGCAATCGTCCCGCAATACAAATGCACTTCCGAAAATGTCGAGCTGTGGAGCGCGAGCAGCCAGGCTTTTCGTGCGGTTGGCCCAATCCGATCCACTTGACATCAAAATACTGACAGAGCGGGTCAGTTCGGCAATACAGGCGCGTCCTTCCGGATGTCCGGCCAAAACCTTCAAGACTGTAATCTGAAAACTCACACGACGCCCCGCGACGAACATGCACTTCTGACTCGCTAGGTGCAGAAAACAACTTCATCCGCTCGCCGTCCAGCCGTCGTTTGGAGCTATTTCTTCTGTGTGTCCTGCCGGCCACAGGTCAGGGAAGCGGCTCAACCGCCGGCTCCGGGCTTGCTCAGGTCGCGCTCCCATCCAAAGACGGAACGGCCGTCCAGTGCCGGCGATGCTGCGCGTTCGGCGGCGATAAAGGATTCCAGGGATGGACCCTGGGTGGTTCGCTCCAGTCGGCGGGCCTGATCGTCCAGACGCTTCAATGCCTGCATCTCCTCCTCGCGTCCAAGTTTCTCGTTCTGAACGGCAGATTTCAGGACCCGGATGGTTTCATCGTAGACCTTGATCGGAACCGGATAGGGATGCCGGTCCTTGCCGCCATGCGCCAGTGAGAACCGCGCCGGATCGCGAAAGCGATACGGTGCGCCGTGGACCACCTCGGCGACCATCGCAAGCGAGCGAACGGTGCGCGCGCCGACGCCCGGGGTCAACAGCAACTCCGGAAAGTCGACCGGCCCGCGGTCGGCTGCTGCGGCGAGCGTGCCATGGAGCCGCCTCGAAAACACATCGCTTGGCCGCACGTCGTGATGCGCCGGCATGATCAGATGCGGCAGCAGACCTTGCGCCGGCGCTTCACCGGTCAAGGCGCCAAGCTCGGAGATGATGCGATCAGGCCCAAACTCGGTCAACAGTTCCAACTGCGCGGCGCGCGATGGCTCGGCCCGCTTGTCCGTGAGATTGACGATCTCGCCCTGCGGCGGTCCGTCGATCGCTCGGTGCGGTTCGTCGACGAAGCTCGTCAGATTCTCCGAATGCCAATGGTAGCGCCGCGCCTGTTTCTTGCCGCCGTTCATGCCCTGCTGCACGACGGTCCATTTGCCGTCGTCGGTGACAAAGAAGCCGTGCAGATAGAGATCGAAACCGTCCTGCACCGCGGCGCTATCGACCTTGGCGACAAGGCGGCTGGCGCGCGTCAGTCCGGCACCGTCAAAACCGATGCGCTCGCCGAGCAGCCGCAATTCATCCGGGGTCTTGCGCGCGTGCTGGCCGCGTCCGCCGCAGACATGGATCCCGAGTTCGCTGTCGAGCGGCCTGAGGCCGCGCTTGAGGGCGCCGATGACGCTGGTGGTGATGCCGGAGGAATGCCAATCCATTCCCATCACTGCGCCGAACGACTGAAACCAGAAAGGATGCGACAGCCGCCGCAAGAATTCGTCGCGGCCGTAATGATGGACGATCGCCTGCGTGATAATGGCGCCAAGCGACGACATGCGCGTCGCCAGCCATGGCGGCACGCGCCCGCCGTGGAGGGGAAGATCGGCACTGCCGGTGCGTCTCGCCATTCGATTCCTGATCCTGCCGGCCGAGCCTATCAGATGGCCCGTTCCGGGGTCACGACCTCCGCCCGACCATGGTTCGAAATGTGATCGAATAGCGCAGCGCGGCGACGGCGGGGATGCTGTGCTCCCAAACCTGCCGGGAGGCATCCGTCATCATGTAGAGCGACCGTGGCTGCGCGTCGAGCGTGAAGCGCTGCCATTTTACGCCGGCGGCCCTGCGAAACCTGAACTTGCATGCGGATCCGAGGGACAGGCCGAACACTTTGTCGAAGTGCGGCTTGTCGCGGTGCCAACCGATGCCGACTCCTTCCTCGTATTCGGTGCAAAGGACCTGGCCGATCCGGATGTCGGGGCCGCCGAATGCCTCGACTTGGCCGATGATCGGGCTCAGCCATTCCGGAATAGGATCAGCGTCCTGCAGCCGCCGCAGCGTGTAGTCGTACTGGAACCCGAACCACGCCACCCGCCGCTTGCCCTCATACTGGCCGAACTGAAATGGCTGTAATGGCAACGCCGCAACACGGCGGACCAGTTCCTGCTCGGTGGCGGGGGAGATAAATTCCGGAGCGTATTGTAACCCCGGGGGTTGGCCGGACAGGTTTGGCATCAAAGCAAGTTGCTCGGACAAACCGGCGCCTTTCTTCATGGTGGTGGAATGGCTCCCATATGGGATCGCGGCGTGCCGATGCAAAGGCCGCCGTCGCACGGCGGGACCGCTGCAGCCCACGCCGCACTGCGAGCGTGTGCAGCAGTGGAACTCTTTGTTCCCCGGCAGATTGTTCACCAGAATTTCGAGCAGATTTTGTGGACAATCGAAGCGCCGCTAATTCAAGCCGGGGCATGACGTGAAAAAAGCCTGGATTCTTTGCCGGTCTACCGTGCTCGCGTTTATCGAGGACGACGCTCTCAGCAAGGGGGCGGCGATCGCCTTTTACACGGTAACGTCGATCGCTCCGATCCTGCTGATCGTGGTGGCCATTGCCGGCCTGGCTTTCGGCCGCGAAGCCGCGCAGAACGGCATCGTCGGGCAACTTACCGGACTGATGGGAAAGGAAAGCGCCCAGCTTCTTCAGTCGGCGATCGCCGGCGCACAGGACAAATCCTCCGGAACGTTGGCGGCGCTGGTAGGGGTGGTGACGATCCTCGCAACGGCGTCGGGGGTGTTCGGTGAAATGCAATCCGCGCTGAACGCGATCTGGAAGATCAAATCCAGCGACGCACCAATCTCCAGGATCATACGGGCTCGGGCCGCGAGCCTGGGCCTTGTCGTTTCGCTGGGATTCCTGATGCTGGTTTCGCTTATTATCAGCGCAGCCTTGACGGCGCTGGGCGAATATCTGAACGCCGTTTTGCCGTTCGGAAAGATTCTGCTGACGGTCATCAACGCCATCGTGTCTTTTTTGCTGATTTCCGTGCTGTTCGCGGCAATCTACAAGGTACTCCCGGACCGGCCCATTCAGTGGCGAGATGTCATCGTCGGTTCTGCCGTGACCGCGCTGTTATTCGCAGGGGGAAAGTCGCTGATTGGCTGGTACATCGGCAGCAGCGCAGTGGCGTCCACCTATGGCGCTGCCGGCGCGCTCATCGTGATCCTGCTCTGGGTATATTATTCGGCGCAGATTTTCCTGCTCGGCGCAGAATTCACGAAAGCTTATTCAGATCTCCGCGCCGGAAAACAGCCCGGGCCGAACGACAACCGCCAGGCGGAACAATAGGAAGAGATAAGCCTTGGGTCAGCGTTGGCCGTCAAAACTCTGGATCGTGCGGCACGGCGAAAGTGCCGGGAATGTCGCGCGCGACGCCGCGCATGCGGCAGGCCTTGCCGACATCGCAATCGACTCCCGCGACGTCGATGTTCCCCTCAGTCCGCTCGGTGAGCAGCAATCGGCGGCGCTGGGGAGATGGTTCGCATCGATGGCGCCAGAAGCGAGGCCCGAGGTCGTGCTGAGCTCCCCCTATCTTCGGGCGCGCAGCACCGCTACGGCGATACACGGGTCGTCGGGTTTCGCGACCGATTTCACCGGGCTGGTGATCGACGAGCGGCTGCGCGAAAAGGAATTCGGGATATTGGACCGCCTGACGCGTCTCGGCATAGAGCAGCGTCATCCCGAGCATGCCGAAGCCCGCCGGCTGCTCGGCAAGTTCTATTTCCGGCCACCTGCCGGCGAAAGCTGGTGCGACGTGATCCTGCGGCTTCGCAGCGTGCTGGACACCATCAGTCTTCACTACCGCGGCAAGCGCGTCCTCATCGTCGGCCATCAGGTCGTGGTGTTGTGCATGCGCTATCTTCTCGAGAACATGGACGAGGAAACCATCCTCGCGATAGACGCCGAGGGCGACGTGGCGAACTGCGCCGTCACCGAATATTCCTATGAGCGGACGACATGCGGCGAAGAGGCTCTCGTGCTGACAAAGTACAATTTCGTGGCGCCGATGGAGCGGGAAGGAACGCCGGTAACCTCGGCTCCCGACGCCAATGTAGCCGCCCGATGAACGCGGTCCGCGTTACACGACCGTTCCTCAAGGCGCATCCGCTGCCCCGGCACGAGGAGAACAGCGACAAGCAAGCGCGAGGGCGCGCGCTGGTGATCGCAGGAAGCGTCGAAGTCCCCGGCGCGGCTCTTCTGGCCGGGCTCGGAGTGCTGCGGGCGGGGGCCGGTATCCTTCAAATCGCAACGTGCCGTTCGGCCGCGCATCATCTCGCGATGGCGATGCCGGAGGCGATGGTGGTCGGATGTGCGGAAACGCTTGCAGGAGGCATCGAT
Organism: uncultured Bradyrhizobium sp.; assembly: GCF_964252615.1. Taxonomy (NCBI): domain Bacteria; kingdom Pseudomonadati; phylum Pseudomonadota; class Alphaproteobacteria; order Hyphomicrobiales; family Nitrobacteraceae; genus Bradyrhizobium; species uncultured Bradyrhizobium sp. Next base: position 145,842 of record NZ_CAXUNQ010000003.1, on the reverse strand, counting down.
CCCGCCAGTTTGCAGCGATTGGCCAGGCTTGGATCGGATTGCGACGCCGTCCTGATCGGCCCGGGCATGGTCGACGAAGCGGCCGTCGCCGAACTGACGCTGGAGCTGTTGAAGCAGCTCGAAAGACCCGTTGTCGTCCTCGACGCTTCCGCGTTCGCAACGCTCAAGATGGACGGAATGACTGCCGGGCGCGACGGCAGGATTGTCGTAACGCCGCATTCGGGTGAGATGGCGACGTTTCTCGATGTCGCGCGCAAGGAGGTCGATGGCGATCCGCTGAGCGCCGCCCGCCAGGCCGCCGAGACCCTGCGGGCCGTCGTCGCGATGAAAGGGGCGAGTACGTATGTCGTTTCCCCGGACCGCGAAGCGTGGCTCTGCGAGAATGGTTCAATCGCGCTTGCGACCTCCGGCTCCGGAGATACCTTGGCCGGCATTCTCGCCGGACTTCTTGCGCGGGGCACCGATCCGGCCTTGGCGACCATCTGGGCCGTCTACCTTCATGGGGAGGCGGGACGACGACTGGCCAAGAAGAACGGAACGTACGGCCTGCTGGCGCGGGAGATTCCGGACGAAATCCCTATTATTATGCAGGAATTGAGCGGCGTCACGATCGCCTGACAGGCTCGGGCGGCGGAGCCGAGGCTGGTCGCCGCTTGCTCCCGGCTGGAACGCCGGCGTTTCCAAGGATGCGGTGTCCCCGATCGTTCCGGGCGCTGGAACATTCGCCGCTACCGCCGATTAAAAAGGTGGCAGCCGGATTGGTCCGAGTCGGCCGCATTGGAGGTCATCGAACTTGGTCGTTCCGGCAGGTCTCGCCTTCACAAACTTCGTCGTCCTGGCGCTCGTCGTTGCCGCCCTTTATTTCACCCGCGACATACTTGTCCCGATAGCCCTTGCCGTCCTGCTCAGTTTCCTGCTGGCGCCGCTGGTGCGGCTGCTGCAGCGCTGGCGGCTGCCGCGCTCGCTCGCCGTCACGTGCACGGTCCTCGGCGCCCTGGCCATCACGCTCAGCCTTGCGACCATGGTGATGATCGAAGTCAATCAGTTGGTCAACGACCTGCCGCGCTATCAGGCGACGTTAGGGCGCAAGGTCCAAAATTTGCGGGAAACGGTGGGAAGCGCAGGCCTGCTGAAGAACGCGTCGAGTATTCTGCAGAGCCTCGACAAGGAACTGAGTAAGAAAGACGACAACGCGGTCGATGGGCCGAAGCAGGCCTTTCCGCAAGAACCGCTGAGGAACTCCCCGATCCCGGTCGAGGTCCATCAGCCCGATCCGGGAGCGTCGGCGGCGCTGATAGCCCTGCTGAAACCGCTTGCAGCGCCATTCACGACGATAGGAATCGTCGTGATCTTTCTCGCCTTCTTTCTTTTCCAGCGCGAAGACCTCCGCAATCGTTTCATCCGCTTGGCAGGTAGCGGCGACCTTGAACGCACGACGGCGGCGTTGGATGACGCAGGCCGCAGGCTCGGGCGTTTGTTCGCGACCCAACTCGTCCTTAATGCAATTTTTGGCGTTGTCATCGGGTTTGGGGTAGCCCTGATCGGAGTACCCAGTGCGCCGCTCTGGGGTCTTTTGGCAATGATCCTGCGGTTCGTGCCGTATATCGGCGCCGTCCTGGCGGCTGCACTTCCGATTTCGCTCGCGGCAGCGGTCGGAAGCGACTGGACCATGACGGTCTGGACCGTCGTCCTGTTCGCGGTTGCGGAGCCGTTGATGGGTCAGGTCATCGAGCCCCTCGTCTGCGGCCGGACCGCGGGACTCTCTCCCGTCGCCATCGTCGTGGCCGCTTCGTTCTGGACATGGCTGTGGGGGCCCTTGGGTCTGTTGCTGTCCACGCCGCTTACCTTATGCCTCGTGGTGCTCGCGCGCCACGTTGAGAGACTGCAGTTCATCGACGTGATGCTTGGGGATCAGCCGGCGCTGACGCCGAAGCAGGCCGCCTACCAGCGAATGCTGACCGGCGATCCGTTGGAGGCGATCGAGCAGGCCCGGGCTTTCCTCAAGGACGGCACCCTTGCCGCGTATTACGACGAGATCCTGCTGGGAGCGCTGCGGCTGGCGCAAGCCGATGCCGAATTGGGCCGGCTCGACGATGTCCGGCTCGAAAACATTTTCCAGACCGTATCGGAAGTCGTAGACGACTTGGCCGAACACGGCGGCGGCAAGGCGTCATCGGAAGAAAAGCCGAGGGGGCGGAGCTGGACCGGCGGCAAGGTCGTAACTTTCACCGGCGGCGATTTCGCAAAGCCGGTGTTCTGCATTCCCGGGCTGGGCCGGCTGGACGATTGCGCAGTCCTGGTGGTCGCGGACGCGCTCAAGCGCGCCGGTATCGATGCTCGCATCTCGGGCGCGACGACGGCGATCGAGGACGGCGAGGCCGCATTGATCTGCGTCTGCTACCTGGAAAATGTTCCGAAGGCCAGGACCGACTATACCGTTAGAAAACTGTCGCGAAAGGCCTCGTCCGCCCGCATCGTGATCTGCCTGCTCGGCGAGCCGACCGAAGTTATGGCGGCGCAGCAGGATATGACGCCGCGTTCGATTAGCGCGGTCGTCGCCGCTTTCGTTGATTCGGAGAGCCAGCAGAGAGTGTCGGGAACTAATGGCAGCATTGCAGGTTCAGCTTTGGAGTAATCTGGAGAGGACCAAACCATGGCACAAGCCGACACCCGTTCACTGCAGCAGATCAAACGGGAAACCGAGCTGACGAGGGCCAACTTGACCGACACCGTCGAGCAGCTTCGCGCCACGGTGTCGGATACGGCCACCGACATCCGCGAGCGGCTTCGTCCCGACGCCATCAAGGCAGAGGTGTCCAACTATATCAAAAGTCGCGGCGAACAGTTGATGGACGATGTTACCACCGCTGCGCGGCGCAACCCCATGCAGGCCGTAGCAATTGGTGCGAGTGTTGCGTATCCGCTGCTTCGAATGGCGCGCGCCATTCCCTTACCGGTGTTGATGGTGGGTGCCGGGCTGTTTTTTGCCGGGTCCAAGACAGGACAGGCGGCATCACAAAAAGCACTTGATGCCGCTTCCGATCTTTCCGACGACGTACGCCGGCGTGCCCATGATATCAGAGATCAAGTGGGCGAAACGGCAACGGCGGCAAAAGCGTTTGCGTCGGATAACCTTGATCGTTTGCGCGATGCGGTTTCCGGCGGAGCCGATCAGGTTGGCCAGGCCGCAGATCAAGTCAATGCAGCCGCCGGTCGAGTCGGCGCAACGCTGGCCTCGGGCCCCGACCGCTTGATGGATAAAGCCGCGTCGATGGGCGCTTCGGCTGCCGATCAGGCGAACGATGTCAAGGACAGGAGCCTCCGGGCCGTCGGCTCGGCAGCCGCCGGCGTGCAGGACCTGGCTTCCGACGCCGCTGCCGCGGCCATGCGAGCGGCAGGTAGCACGGTCGACGCAGGGCTCAATGCCGCCAAGACCGCCCGCGAGACAGCGTCCGATCTTACCGGGCGCGCCGGCAAAACCTTCCTTGAAACCATTGAAAAAAATCCTTTGGTGGTGGCAGGGGTGGGGCTTGTCCTCGGCGGTTTGATTGCCAGCGCGCTGCCGCGGTCGGACTTCGAGGACGGCTTGATCGGAGAAACCAGCAATTCGCTGAAAATGCGCGCTCAGGCCGCCGCAGCGCAGGGTATCGACGCCGCCAAAGACGCCGCCGGCGATGTCTATGACAAAGCGTCACAGCAGGCTGAAGCGGAAGGGCTGACGCCGAATGCGTTAAGCGAAACCGCGCAGGAAATCGGACAGCGCATACGGCGCGTGGCGGAAAGCGCCGTCGCCACCGCGTTTGACCCGCAAAATCAACCTCAACAGAATACCAACGGAGTACGCGATCATGGCTGACCAGACCATAAAAAGCACCAATAAAATCGGAACGCCGACCGGTATTGGTGCGGCTTCCCATGGCTTTGAAAAAGCGGCGAGCACTGCCAAGGGCGCCAGCGACCAGGCCGCAAGCGTGGCCGATCAGGCGCTATCGGCCGGTCGTGATTTGAAGGAAAAGGCGATCGACGTCGCGGGGTCTTCAGCGGAAACGCTCAAGGGTCGTGCCTCGGATTTGATGGATTCGGCCAAGGAGGTGGCGTCGCAAACCACCGACAAGCTGAAACAGACCGTCGATGGGCAGAAGAACGCCGGTGCCGAATATGTTGGAAACCTTGCCGACACCCTGCGCCGCGCTGCACGTGAGTTCGATGCCGATCTTCCTTTAGCAGGGACTTACATCCGCAAGGCCGCGTCGCAGGTCGAAGACATGTCCGAAACAATCAAAAACGGAGACGTCAATGATCTAATCCGAAGCGCACAGTCGTTTGCCCGCCGCCAGCCAACCGCATTCCTTGGAATGGCAGTACTAGCCGGTTTTGGTGTGGTGCGCTTTCTGAAGAGCTCGGCCGATAGTTCTCAAAGCGCAAGCCGTGCCGGCGGAGCCTCGTTCGGCGGTGCCCGTACGGGAGGCGGCGGGTCTCGTACCAGTGGCGGCGCCTATACAGGTGCGGGCGGCGCATATACGGGTTCGGGCAGTGGCGCCTCTTCGGGTGCTGGACGATCCTTTACCGAGAACACGAGGTATCGTGATGAGTTCACCAAGTAATCGTTCGATACCGGATCTCATTAGTGACGCCTTTGGACAACTTGCCAAGCTGGTCGGCAATGAGTTCGACCTGGCGCGGGCCGAGCTTGCAGACAAGGCAAGCCAAGCCGGCCGGGCCGCCGCGCTTATCGGCGCCGGTGCCGTCATCCTGATTCCGGCGTTGGTGCTGCTGCTTTTTGCAGTCGCCGCGGCGCTGATACGTGCCGGATTATCAGAGCCTGTCTCTTATCTGCTGACCGGAGTGGGTGCAGCCGTGGTTTCGGGCGCCCTCGTCGCAATAGGCCTTAACCGCCTGTCCGGCGATGCGTTGAAGCCGTCTGTCACCCTGGGTCAGGTGCAGCGGGATAAGGTCGCGGTCAAGGAGATGGTGCGATGAGCGATATTTCGGAAAAGGGTTCGGACTTCCTCAAGGATCTAGGCGATGCGGCGCGCGGAAATCCTATATCTGCCGCACTCATCGGCATGGGGATATTGTGGCTCATGACCGGAGGGCGGACCGCTGAGAGGGTAGGCGGTTTGGCACGCAGCGCGGGTCTCGATCGAATTCCGGACGCCGCGGGAGCGGCTTTGGATATGGCCCGTTCGAGCGCCGAGTCGATTGGTGACCGGGTCTCCTCTGCCACGGATACGCTTCGCGATGGCGCCGCGTCAGGCTTCGGCCGCGTTGCCAAAGCGGGGTCGGAATATGCCGATGCCGCTTATGGCTATGCGCGCAACGTGCCGGACGCCGGTGGCGCCTTTTTCGGCACGGCACGGGAGAATCTGTCAGAAATGTTCCAAGCGCAGCCGTTGGCGCTGGGCGCGATCGGACTTGCGATCGGAGCTGGCATTGCCGCGGCGCTTCCGGCAACGGAGGTCGAAGCCCAGTATCTTGGCGAGGTCAGCGATAATCTAAAACGTCAGGCCAGTGACTTCGCCTCCGAACAGGTTGACCGAGCAGCGACCATTGCGGATGACGTGATTACGGCCGTGTCGAATGAAGCCCAGAAACAGGGGCTCACGATGGACGCCGCGAAGTCGGCCGTCGCCGACATTCCGGCAAAGGTCAGCCGCGTCGTCGATGCCGCAGGAAAAGGCATGTCGGAAAAATTAAAACCCGCGGCCTCCTAGGCGCGGGACATCGCGGCCGATCGGGCGCCAAGTCAATGGCGCCTGATCAGCCGCGTTCATAGCTATGCAAACCAAGTTCGATTGTCTGATCATCGGCGGTGGCCCGGCCGGCCTCGCCGCGGGGGTATACTTGGCGCGTTATCATCGAAAGGTGATGATCGTCGACTGCGCAGAGAGCCGCACCGCGCTGATACCCGAGAGCCACAACTATCCCGGGTTCGCGCACGGAGTGTCGGGCCGGCGGCTGCTTGCCTTGCTGAAAGAGCAAGCGGATGGCTATGGCGCGGGATATTGCAAGGGGCGAATAATTTCCCTGGAGCGGGAAAAGCAGGGATTCTGGGCAAATATGACGGAAATCAGGTGTCCGCGCCGTTCGTTCTATTGGCCACCGGCCTGGTCGATGTACATCCCAGTATGACGGCAATTGGCGAAGCGCTCGCCAATGGGTCGGTGAGATATTGCCCCGTCTGCGACGGATACGAGGCCACCGACCGAAAGATTGCCGTGCTGGGCAGCAGCGACGATGCGATTGAGAAGGCCAAATTCATGCGCAGCTATTCGAAAGACGTCACGTTGCTGTGGCAGGCCGGCAAGCCCGTCACGAACGCGCAGACGCGGTCAGCGTTGAACGCCGGCGTCGAAATCGAAGGCCCCGTTGACGAACTGACGTTAAATCATAAGCGGATTCGAGCGGATATTGGCGGGCGTCACCTGGATTTCGATATTGTTTATCCGGCGTTAGGCTGCGAGGTGCGTTCAGATCTCGCTTCCGCCTTGGGAGCCGCCACGACTGAAATGGGCTGCCTGAAGGTCGATCAGTATCAGCAAACCACGGTTCAAGGCTTGTACGCCGCCGGCGACGTCGTATCGGACCTGCACCAGATCGCCGTTGCAACGGGGCACGCCGCGATCGCCGCCACCCATATCCACAAATTGCTTCCGGACAATTTTCGCTAGCACTCGATGCGGTCTTGTTGAACCGTCATTGCTTCGCTCGCAATGCCGCGTAGCAATCTGATATCGGCACGTTCTGGCACCCCGAGAAATATCATTCCTGTGCGGAACCATGGGATCAAAGCTCTGCGCCGGCGGTTAGGCATCGTCTGGCGCTGGGATGAACAATGAATAATGATCGCATGACTCGCGGAGCTGATAAGGACCTTGGGCTGGACGGGTATGTCCGCGTTCGGGGGGCCCGCGAACATAACCTCAAGAACGTCGATTTAAACATCCCACGGGACGCCCTCGTGGTTTTCACCGGAGTCTCAGGCTCAGGCAAGTCGTCGCTGGCGTTCGGTACGCTGTACGCAGAGGCGCAGCGGAGATATCTCGAATCAGTTTCGCCGTATGCGCGGCGCCTTTTCCATCAGATGCCGGTGCCGGAGGTCGACGAGATCGAGGGCTTGCCGCCGGCTGTGGCTCTTCAACAGCAACGGGGATCGCCAACCACCCGATCCTCGGTTGGCAGCGTGACGACGCTCGCTAACCTGCTGCGCATGCTGTATTCGCGCGCCGGCGATTATCCCCGCCGTCAGCCGCTGCTCTATGCCGAATCCTTCTCTCCGAACACGGCCGAAGGCGCCTGTCCGAAATGCCATGGACTTGGACGCGTGTACGAAGTGACCGAACAGTCGATGGTCCCGGATCCTTCGCTGACGATTCGCGAACGCGCGGTAGCGGCATGGCCGACGGCATGGCATGGCCAGAACCTCCGCGATATCCTGACGACGCTGGGGTATGACGTCGACCGGCCTTGGCGCGACCTGCCCAAAAAGGACCGCGAGTGGATTCTCTTTACCGAAGAGCAGCCTACGGTGCCGGTATACGCAGGTTACGACGCGGCTGAGGTGAAACGCGCGCTCAGACGCAAGGAGGAAGCGAGCTATCAGGGCACCTTCACCGGCGCCAGGCGCTACGTCCTGCAAACCTTTGCAAATACGCAAAGCCCGCTCATGAAAAAGCGGGCCGCTCAGTACATGATAAGTAGCGGATGTCCGCTGTGCGGCGGCAAACGCCTCCGACGTGAGGCGTTGTCCGTCAAGTTTGCCGGACTGGATATCGCAGAAATTTCCCGCATGCCGCTCAAGCGGCTGGCCGAGCTTATCAAGCCGTTCACCGCAACCCGCGGCGACGGTGCAGACAAGCAAGACCTCGGCGATTCTGAAAAGGCGATTGTGGTCAGGCGGATTGCCCAGGACCTGGCGACCCGGCTAACCGTTCTGCTCGACCTCGGGCTTGGTTACCTCACTCTGGAACGCAGTACGCCGACTTTGTCGCCGGGCGAACTGCAACGTCTGCGGTTGGCAACGCAGGTCCGATCCAACCTTTTTGGCGTAGTTTATGTGCTCGATGAACCCTCGGCCGGACTGCATCCGGCGGATACCGAGGCGCTGCTGAAGGCTCTTGATCGTCTCAAAGCCTCCGGCAATTCGCTGTTCGTCGTGGAGCACGAGCTCGACGTCATCAGGCATGCCGACTGGATCGTGGACGTTGGACCCGGCGCCGGAGAGGCGGGCGGCCATATTCTGTACAGCGGGCCATGTGACGGATTGAGGCAGGTCGAGCCGTCGGAGACAAGGCGTCATCTCTTCCGAAAGGCTGCTCGGCCTCGCTCGGTGCGACGAGCGCCGACCGGATGGCTGAAACTTCGAGGTGTCACTCGCAACAATCTCGAGGGCCTCGACGTCGATCTTCCGTTGGGTGTGCTGACCAGTGTGACCGGCGTTTCCGGTTCGGGAAAATCCAGCTTGATCAGTCAGTTTCTTGTCGAAGCCGTTCAGGAAAGATTGGGCCACCATATCGAATCGGAAGATGAGGGCGATCCGCTGGAAAAAACCACCGTCGAAACGCTGGGTGGGGAAATCGCCGGCGGAATGGAGAGCGTCAGGCGCCTTGTGGTCGTCGATCAAAAACCCATTGGCAGGACGCCACGCTCGAATCTCGCAACCTACACCGGCCTGTTCGACCATGTTCGAAAGCTGTTCGCGGCCTCCAAAATGGCACGAGCCCGCCGGTATGACGCCGGAAGATTTTCATTCAATGTTGCCAAGGGACGCTGTGAGACCTGCCAAGGGGAAGGTTTCGTATGCGTCGAATTGCTGTTTCTTCCGAGTGTCTACGCGCCGTGTCCGACCTGTCACGGCGCGCGGTTCAACGCCAAAACCCTCGAAATCAAGATACGCGACAAGTCGGTTGCCGATGTCCTGGGCATGACCGTCGATAATGCATTGGAATTCTTTGCCGACGAGCCGCAGTTGCGAAGGTCGCTTGATGTCATCAGGCAAGTCGGCTTGGGCTATATCCGGCTTGGGCAACCGGCGACGGAGCTTTCCGGCGGCGAGGCGCAGCGGGTTAAGCTTGCCACCGAACTGCAGCGCACTCAACGCGGCGGAACACTTTATATCCTCGATGAGCCAACCACGGGACTGCATCCCTCCGACGTCGAAAGGCTTACGGCGCAGCTTGAGGGGCTCGTTACAACCGGCAGCACGGTGATCGTCGTGGAACACGACATGAGCGTCGTCGCGGCGAGCGACTGGGTGATCGATATCGGTCCGGGCGCCGGCGACGAAGGCGGGGGCGTAGTCACCGCCGGCATACCCGAGGACATTGCCGGCTCACCAGCAAGCCGTACGGCAAAACATCTGGCACTGGCGTTGCTCTAATCGCGGAACAGCAACGTCCCAGAGGCTTCTCTGCTGCTACTCCGCCGTTTAATCGCTAGTGCATGCGACGATGGGAACGCGCATGGCGCCACGAACGATGATAGCGCATGCCGGCATAGGAGTCGCCGCGGTACCGTCCGGCCTGGTAACTTCCGGTGTAGGGATTGCCCGGCCCGTAGTTCTGGCAATTTGCGTTGGGATAGAACTGGGCGCAGTAGCCGGGGTTGGTGACGACCCTCTGGGCCGCTGCGGGCGTTGCGAGCATCGCCGCGGTTGCCACGAGAGCCGCGCCTATCAATGCGATCTTCATGAATTCCTCCTTGGTTGACGACGAGAGAACATGGGACTTCCTCTTACGTTCCGCCAAACGGTGTTTTGTGATGCAAGCTATCTTGATGGCGTCGGCTGAAACTTCGGCTCTTCTGCGCCGTATCCGCCGGGACGCGTATTGCGGCCATTGCAGCGATCACCAAAGCTGGACCGGCGCTCAAGTGCCGAATGCCAAACATCCGCGCCGAAGCAGGATGGCCGGTGTTTCCAATCGGGCGAGGAACGGAACGGCATAAAAAATGTTCGTGTCGGGAACGTAGGGTTTTCCAACGTACACGGAGTATATTTCATGTCGCCCGATTATCCCAAGCCGCCTTTTCCCGCGCAGAAGCAGCCTGTGCCGGGCTCGACTGACAAGATGCGGCCGCGGCCGGACCATGGCGAGGAGAGCTACAAGGGATCGGGCCGGCTAAACGGGCTCAAGGCCGTCGTCACCGGAGCAGACAGCGGCATCGGCCGGGCCGTCGCGATCGCGTTCGCGCGCGAAGGCGCCGACGTCCTGATCGCCTTCCTCAGCGAGAACGATGAGGCGCAAGAGGTCAAAAAGCTCGTCGAGCAAGAGGGCCGCAAGGCCGTCCTGGTTCCGGGCGACCTTAAAGACGCCAGCCATTGCCGCGACGTCATTCGGCGCGCGGTAGATGAGTTGGGCGGCATCGACATCCTTGTCAACAATGCCGCACACCAGGCAACGTTCAAGGACATCGGCGACATCAGCGACGAAGAATGGGAAATGACGTTCCAGACCAACATCCATGCGATGTTCTATCTGACCAAGGCTGCGGTGCCGCACATGAAGCCCGGAAGTTCCGTCATCAACACCACCTCCGTCAATGCCGACATGCCGAATCCGATCCTGCTCGCCTATGCGACAACCAAGGGAGCCATTCAAAACTTTACAGGCGGCCTTGCACAGATGCTCGCGGAAAAAGGCATTCGTGCCAATGCGGTGGCACCGGGTCCGATCTGGACTCCTCTGATTCCTTCCACGATGCCGGAGGAGACCGTGAAGAATTTCGGCAAGCAGGTGCCTATGAAACGGCCTGGACAGCCGGCGGAGCTCGCAACGGCGTACGTGATGCTGGCCGATCCGATGTCCAGTTACACGTCCGGCACGACCGTGGCGGTTACCGGCGGCAAGCCGTTCATCTGACCATGGCGGGGCTCCAACACCCGGTTACGCCGGACGGAAGATACTTCGTGGTTCGCGGTAAATTGTGGCGGATGGCGAACCCGGACCTTTCCCCGGCGAAAAGGTCTGCCTTGGTCAGCGCCCTCATGAGCGCGCGCAGTTCGGTGCGCTCGGCGAAGCGTTCCGGCGACCACGCCGCGGAAGCCGCGGCTCACAAGGCCGTCGATGTCATTAAAAGAGAGCTGGGGGAGCGAGGCCCGGTCTGGTGGACGGATGCTTCACCCGATCTTAACAGGCACATGGTGAAGAACACCCCGTATGCCGGGTGGTTCTCCGCGCTCAGAGCGACCGCACGACGGCGCGACTCAAAGCATCCGGCGTCCAGCTTGGCCGGCCGCGCGCCGGGAAGTTCCGGCTAGCGTCGGTGCTTACCCGCGGGCGTCTTTTCGGCATCGGATCAACTGGCGACTGCGGAGATCTGCGCAACGTTTGACTCCGGTTTTGGCGGCTTTGCAGCTTTGATGCAGGCATCGACAGCTTCGTGAAGCGATCGGCATGCGAAGTCGGCCTTGGCGTTTTCGCGCAGTTGTTCGAGCGCTGCGTCGGCGATATCGCGGTTCCAAGTGCCCAACAGTATAATCGCCTTTGGAAGTTTGCGCCGGATACGGCGCACCGTGAAGCGCATATGGGCGGGGCTGCTGGTGTCGAGGTAGGAAAGACAGACCAAAGCGACGCCTGCCGTCTCCAGTCGAAAGATGTTCGCGGTCGACAGTGCGTCCGCTCCCTCGATGCGGCCTTCCAGGCCGTGCGCGCGGACCAAGTCCATGAACATCAAGCCGGCGGCCTCGTCCAGGGGGGTCCGTCCCGCGATGCAGAGAATGGCGCGCTCGCTCTGCCATGGCCCGGCGAGTTCGTCCCGGATCACGACTCGCAATTCGGGTTGCGCAGGTGCACCCTCGAGGGCAGCCGCAGCTTCCGGATCGACGATTTCGGATTTGACGGCGCTACCGACGGGATCCGAAAGGTCCTCTGCAAACTCGCTGACCGCGTCGCGGATTTTGACCAGCCGCGCAACGTCGAGGACTTCCCGGTCAAGATCGGCTTGAGCGAGGTGCAACCCCGGCAAGGCCACCTCATCGTAGTAGATAGCAAGCGAGCGCTCTTTCAAGAATTCTTCGGCTTTCTCAGCGGCTTCGGTCGGATCCCCCGCCAGCATGCGCTGGTAGAAGATTTCAGGCGGCGAAAGCGCCGGACGGTCGCCGAACATGACGTCCAAAAACGCCAGCCGTTCGACGTGACGGCCGAGAACGACGAGACACACCGTCAGCGGCGTGGCCAGGACGAGTCCGATCGGTCCCCACAACGCCGTCCAGAATGTCGCGGAAACAACTACCGCGACCGGCGACAAGCCGGTGCTGCGACCGTAGATCATGGGCTCGACGACCTGGCCGATGACGGGCTCGATGACGAAAAACAGCACGGCGGTCCAGGCAAGCATCGTCCAGCTCGGATCGACGGCGACGGCCAGCACCAATGGAAACGCCGCTGCGATGATGGAGCCGATATATGGAACAAAGCGAAGTACCGCGGCAAGGATGCCCCAAAGGACAGCGCTGGGAATACCGATGATCCACAGGCCGACGCCGATCACGATTCCAAAGCCGGTATTGATCAGCAACTGGTTCAGGAATAACCGGCTAAGCCGGCCGGCGGCATCGTCGAGCGCTGCGGTGGTCCGCTGCAGATCGTGTGAGCCCGCCAGACGGATCAGCCGGTTGCGGAGATCCTCACGCTGGATCAGGATGAAAATGACAAAGATGACGATAATGCCAGTGGTGGCGAGCGGAGAAACCAAGGGGGCGATCAAAGAGCGCAGGCTTTCAAGCGTCCCCGGATCAGGCTGCAGTACTTCCACCGGCACGGGCGTCACCGAGCGACCGCCGGTGGTTACGGGATTTGCCGTCTTCGGCAACGTGCCGCCTTTCGGCTTGTTCAGCTCCTTGCCAAGGTCCTGGAGCATTCCTTCGGCGCGCTCAAGCGTGGAACTGCCGCCGGCGATGCCGCGCACCGACTGTATCTTGCCCTGGATGGTCGACTGGTACTGCGGCAGCTCGCCGGCCAGACGGTTCAGTTGAGAGGCGATCAGACTGCCCAGCGCAAAAATGACGGCAAAGGCGAACAGCACGACGCCGACCACCGCAATTCCCCGCGGTACGCGCAGGCGCTGCAGCAGGCTGACAGGAGCGGCCAGTACGAAGCTCAGGAGGATTGCCAGCGCGACGGGGACAAAGATTTCCCTTCCGAGGTAAAGGACGCTGACGATGATCAATCCCAGCACCGTGACGGCGACCGCGCCCAGCAGCGGGACGACCTCCTCCAGCGTACGCGACTTGCCGACCTTCACCATGGCTTACATTGTCCTGCTTCGAGAGTCGTGACGACGATGGCTGCCGGCGTTCATGATGATCGCTGCCTGCGCAGCGCAGTTTGAACCCGGCGTCCGCTGGTTCGGTAGGTGTTCACGAAAGCGACTTGATCTCCCAAAGCGCAAGCGAACGTCCTTCAAGGTGGTGCGTCGGTCCGAACTCCAGATAAGGAAGTTGACGCTGTGAATCGCTGGTCTCGACCAGAAGCTTCCAGACCCGCCCCGAAACATCGGGGAAGGTGAACTCGACGGGCTCGTGATAGGCGTTGAACATCAGCAGCAGTGTCAGATCCGATCCCTTCTGACGTATTCCCGTGGGTTGCGCCCGGCCGTCAAGCAGCATTTGCAGGCACCGTGCGGAGGAATCGTTCCACTGACCCGGCTCCATCTCGGATGCCGACGGATCGAACCAGGTGACATCCTTGACCCCCAGTTCCTCGTTGAAGGCCCCGGTCAGGAATCGTCCGCGATGGAAAAGCGGCTGGCGCTGCCTTATCTCGATCAGCTGCTGCGTGAAATTTCGCAGATCCCAGCCGTCATCGTCGATACCCTCCCAGTCCAGCCAACTGATTTCGTTGTCCTGGGCGTAGGCATTGTTGTTGCCCCGCTGGGTGCGGCCGAATTCGTCTCCCGCCAGAATCATGGGCGTGCCGCGGGCCAGCAGTACGGTCGCAAGCAGGTTGCGCATCTGACGTAAACGAAGAGACCGGATCTCCGGATCGCCGGTCGGCCCCTCGACGCCATGATTCCACGAGATGTTGTTGGAATGGCCGTCCCGGTTGCCCTCTCCGTTCGCATCGTTGTGCTTGTCGTTGTAGGAAACGAGGTCGTTGAGCGTGAAGCCGTCGTGGGCGGTGATGAAATTCACCGACGCCCACGGTTTGCGCCCACGCTTGCTGAACAGGTCGGGCGAAGCGGAGAGGCGGGTCGCGAAATCGGCCAGCTTGCCTTCGTCACCCTTCCAGAACGCACGCACCGTGTCGCGGAAGCGGTCGTTCCATTCCGCCCACCCGGGAGAGAAATGACCGACCTGATAGCCGCCCGGACCGCAGTCCCACGGTTCGGCGATCAGCTTCATCTGGTTCAGGACGGGATCCTGCCGGCAGGCATCAAGGAAGCCGCCGCCTTCGTCGAAACCGTGAGGCTCGCGGGCGAGTATCGTCGCAAGGTCGAAACGAAACCCGTCCACGCGCATTTCCTGCGCCCAGTATCGGAGCGAATCCGCCACCATCTGCAACACCCGCTGATTGCTCAGGTTCACCGTATTACCGGTGCCGGTGTCGTTGATGTAATAGCGGCGGTCCGGCGCCAAGCGGTAGTAGGAGGCGTTATCGATTCCCTTGAAGGAAAGCGTGGGACCCAGCTCATTTCCCTCCGCGGTGTGGTTGTAGACCACATCGAGGATGATCTCGATTCCCGCTCGATGGTATTGCGCGACCATTTCCTTGAATTCATTGACATTCGGCACCGACAAATATCGCGGCTGCGGCGCAAAGAATCCGATCGTGTTGTAACCCCAGTAGTTGCGGCGGCCCTTCTGGACGAGATAGTCGTCGTCCACGAACGCATGGGTCGGCAACAGCTCCAGTGCCGTGATGCCGAGTTTGCCGATGTAGTCGACGACGTCGTGATGCATCAATCCGGCGAATGTGCCCCGGTACTGTTCGGGCACGGCGGGGTGCCGCATCGTAAATCCCCGTGCATGCGCCTCGTAGAAGATCGTCCGTTCCCATGGAATATTCGGCCGCCGTTCCTCTCCCCACGTAAAAGCCGGATCGATCACCCGCGACTTGGGCATGAAGGCTGCACTGTCGCGCGTATCGAACGACAGATCGCCGTCGGGCGCACCGATGGTGTAGCCGAACAAGGCATGATCCCATCGCAGTTCGCCCACGATCTGCTTGGCATAGGGATCAAGAAGCAGCTTGTTCGGATTGAAGCGATGACCTTCCTTCGGCGAATACGGACCGTGGACGCGATATCCATAGACCTGTCCCGGCCGCGCGTCGGGAAGGTAGCCGTGCCAGACCTCGTCGGTATATTCCGGCAGTTCGATGCGCTGGGTCTCCAGCGTTCCGTCGGAGTTGAACAGGCAGAGTTCCACTTTGGTCGCGTTGGCCGAGAACAGTGCAAAATTGACGCCGAGTCCGTCCCAGGAAGAACCGAGCGGAAAAGGCCGCCCTTCCTTGACGCGGTGGAGGTTCGCCAGCGCAACCTCAGGAAGCTCAACTGTGAGCATTTTATTCATGTGATGCCCCTTATCGGCCGGCCCGGGTAGCCGGCATCGCTGCGGCAACCTGCGGACCACATCCCCGTTCGGCGGAACAACATCCGGTCAGGGCTAACGTTCCTGCAGGGCGCTGAAATGATGCCGGCGCGCAGTTATGGATTCGTCGAACAAGCCGAAACGAAGATCGGCGTGCAAGTCCTGCAGAGCGACCAGCGGAATCCGTCCTCATGCTCAGGAACTATGGAAGAAGTGGCGAGTTACGAGCGCTCCAGAAACGTCAGGAGCAGAAAATATGAAACGCTCGTTTATCGCCGCAGTCATCGGCTTGCTTGCCGCAAGTGCGGCTTCGGCTCAGAACCCCCCGGCACAGTCAGGCCCAAACAACAACGCGGTCAACAGCTCGGGCCAGAACAACTCCGACAAACCCGTTGCCGGCCGCAACAGCTTCACCGAGGGCCAGGCGAAATCGAAGATAGAGGATGCCGGCTACACCAGCGTCACTGATCTGAAAAAAGACGACAACGGTGTGTGGCGCGGCAAAGCCGATAAAGGCGGATCGGCCACCGCGGTAAGCGTTGATTTTCAGGGCAACGTCAATTCAGCAAAGTAAGGAAGGTTTCGACATGACTGCCACAATTTCTCGACTTTATGACACCTACAGCGATGCTCAGACCGGAGTTCAGCGGCTTGAAGCCGCAGGGGTACCGCATTCCGATATCAGTATTGTCGCCAACAACTCGGACAGCTGGTATGGCGGCAACAACAAGGTGGATCGCGATGGTGATGGCGTCGATGACCGCGCCGAAGGTGCCGGCACAGGTGCTGGAATCGGTGCGGGCCTTGGCGGGACGGCTGGCCTGCTCGCCGGGCTGGGTCTGCTTGCTATTCCCGGGCTCGGGCCGGTGGTAGCTGCCGGCTGGCTGGCGGCGACCGCAGTTGGCGCCGCGGCCGGTGCAGCCACGGGCGGCATTGTCGGTGCGCTTACCGAGGCCGGCGTTTCCAAAGAAGACGCCGACAGGTACGCGGAAGGTGTCCGTCGCGGCGGTACGCTTGTCACGGCTCGTGTGCCGGACGCCGATCGAACGCGCCTCGATGCGGTGCTCAATCAGTCCGCGGTGGACCTGCAGAATCGCAGCGCAGCGTGGCAGAAGGCTGGCTGGAAGTCGTTCGACCCCACCGGTAAGCCGTACGGCGCCGACGAGGTTCGCAAGGAACGCCAGCTTTATGGCGGCGATTTCCGCTAAAATGCAAAACAAAAGGCCCGCTTCGGCGGGCCTTTTTTCTGCGACGGCAAATCGGCGGCGAAAGCGTGCAGCGAACCCGATCCGGGAGCTTTGTCGGTGACAGGACAGAAACGTAGATTGAAGCCGCCGGATCAGCGTGTCATCATCGGAATTCCTGCTACCCGTCAGAACTTCATGACACTTCGAATGCCGAACACGGACGCATCCCTGAGCCGGATGCCGGGAGTGATTCCTGCGGGATCGGTAGCGCCACCTCCCGGCCGGAAGATATACTGGTAATTGGGCAACAAATTCCAGCCCGACTTGATTTCGTAGAGATAGGATGCCGTAAACAATGCCTCGGAGGTCCTGACCGGCCATTCGGATTGCGCTGTGAAGAAACGGTAGTCGCGGTCGAGTGCCTGCGCGCGTCGGGAAACATGCGCATAACCGACTGCCACCCCGAATTTGTCGTTCTGCCGCTGATCAAAAAATCCGATGAAATCGATCCCGGCGTCGGTATAGAGATCGATCAGGTTGCGGTCGGAAGGACTGGCGGACGTGCGCATGAAAGCCCCGATGCCGCGATCCTTGGAATTCGCGACGCTGTAGACCTTCTGTTCGATGACCGAATAGATCCCGTCGTCGGCCTGCAGCCTTTGGCCCAGTCCTGACCCGCCCGGATCGGCAACCGATCGGCCATCGGCTGTAAAGCGCTGGTCGGTGAAGGTTCCGAAATGATGCCATCCTCCGATCTTCAACGTTCCGGATCGGTTGTCGCCGGGTATGATGTTGTTCCAGGTGAACTGCATCTCCCCAAGCACAAGCGGAGGATCGTTGACGCGGAAATTCAGGCCGAAGCGGTTACGCTGCTGCGGATCGCCGACGCCGGGACCGGCGGAATCGCCGTCAAAGATCGCCGTGAGAACCGTGATATTGTCGCTGAGTTTACCGTACAGCCTCGCGCCGACCGCGGCCAGCGGCGGGGCGGGACCGCCTGCCGGCAGGTTGATGGAGGTGATGGCGGGCCAGCCCATCGAAGCGTTGGTAAACACGTCGGTGTATTTGCTGGCGAGAAACTCGCTGTCCGCCGCCAACTGGCCGGCGCGGATCGACCACTTGTCGTCGAAGAATTTCTGTTCGAAATAGGCCTCATAGAGCCGGGCAGCGGGAAGCGCCTCAATGCCGCTGACGACGAAGTAATTCTGCAGATTGGTGCGCGACAGGCCGTCGCCGTGAATGACAAACACGTTGGCGTGCGCGGTCATTCCCTTTCTTCCGGCGAGCTTGTCGAAATCGACGTCGAGCGCAAGGTTGAGCCGTCCTTCGAACGTCGCGCCCTGTTCGACGCCGCCGGTGGCGTTTCCAAGCACTTCGCTGATATAGGTCGCAGCGAATTTTATGCCAAGGCGTTCGTACGGATTCGGCAAGAGACCGAGCGTGCGTTCGGCAATCGTGCTCTCCCCCGTATCGGGATCCGGCGGTTGATCTTCATTGCTCTCCTGGCAAATCGCGGCGATCGAAGACAGGCCGACGAAAGCACAGGCCAGAACCCGGATTGCGATCGGTTGCCAGCGCGACATGGACGCTCATTTGGAAAAAAAATGACCCCCACCATACATTCAACTGCAGGAATTGGGATGGCCGAAACGCCGATGGAACCCGAAATCCAAGGTTTTCCGGATATGTTTGGTGGGTGCCGGCGCGCTAGTCCACCGACGCTCCGGAGAATTCCACCACTTTGCGCCATTTCTCGGTTTCATCCGCGACCAGCTTGCCGAACTCGGCAGGGGTCATCGGCATCGGCAGGCCGCCGACTTCCGCAAGCCGCGCGATCAATTTCGGATCCTTGAGCGCTTCGGCCACCGCCTTGTTCAAGAGGTCGACAATCTCCGGGGGCGTGCCCTTGGGTGCTGAGATGCCGTAAAATCCGACCGCTGAGAAGCCCGGCACGGTCTCGGCAATGGCCGGCACATCGGGTACGCCCGGCCAACGCTCCGGCGAGGTGACGCCGATCGCGCGCAGGGTTCCGCCGCGAACCTGCTCCAATGCGCCAGGAAGGTTGTCGAAGATGGTCTGCACCTTGTTGGAGATGAGGTCGGGGTAGGCGATCGCGGAACCGCGATACGGCACATGGTTCATGTCGGCCTTGGTCATCGCCTTGAACAACTCAGCCGACATGTGCACCGAGGTGCCATAGCCGGACGATGCGTAGGAGACTTTGCCGGGATTGGCTTTGCAGTAGTCGATGAACTCCTGGACGGTCTTCACCGGCAAATCCTTCGGCACCACCATCATGTTGGTGAGCCGCATGATGCCGGCGACCGGCACGGTGTCGCGAATGAAATCGTAAGGCAGCTTCTTGTAGAGCGAGGTGGAGATGGCGTTGTTAGGCGCGACGAACAGCAGCGTATAGCCGTCGGGCGGCGCATTTACCGCAGCCGCGGCGGCCAGATTGCCGCCGGAGCCGGCGCGATTTTCCACGACGAATTGCTGCCCCAGGCGTTCCGACAGCCACTGTCCCATGATCCGCGCCACGATGTCGACCGGACCGCCGGCCGCAAAGCCGATCAGCCAGTGCACCGGGCGGTTCGGGTAGTCGGCGGCGGATGAGGATGTAACGCCGCCCGTCAGGCCCAGAAGACAAACCAAAGCCGTTATCGCCGCGCGCAAAGAACCAGTCATGAACCGCTCCATAGCAAATCGCGTGCGCTGCACGCGCAACCTTTCATAGTTCGACTCCCGTATGTTTCATAGAAATCTGCGTTTGCCTACATTGCCTTTCGGCCAATGCGTTGGTCTTATGACATTGCGCGCGGTGCGATGGCTGAGGAGTGGTGATGAACATTATCGGCGTCGTCGGCGCGGCCACGTTGATACTGGCGGGGAGCGCCTCCGCGCAGGCCGGAGGAAAGACCATTCCAAGAACGGCGATCACACTCGGGACGGCGACGCCGGGCGGCGGTTTCCCGCTCTACGGCGATATGTTTGCCGAGGTCATGAACGAAATCGATCCAGCCCTCGTGATCGAGCCGCGCAGCACCAAAGGCAGCAACGAGAATATTCCGCTGCTGGAAGCGGGCAATCTCGATATCGCGCTAGTGGCCGGAGAGCCGTCCTATGAGGCATTCATGGGGATCGGACGGCCGGCAACCCGCCTGAAAATCCTGACCGCGATGTATTCGAGTCCGGGGCTGTTCGTGGTGCGGGCCGACAGCTCCTACAAGACCATTCGCGATCTGGTCGGCAAACCGGTCGCGTTCGGCGCCAAAGGCTCCGGTCTCCCGATCCTGTCGCGTTATCTGCTCGATGGCCTCGGGCTGAAGCAGGACGACGATTTCCAGTCGATCTATCTCGACCGCGCCGGCGACGGGCCGGCTATGGTGCTCGACGGGCGCGCCGCCGCGCTCTGGGGCGCGGGCATCGGCTGGCCCGGATTCAAGGCGATGAGCGAGAGTCCCGGCGGGGCGCGGTTCATCGCGCCGGATGCCGACGAGATCGCGCGCATCAAAGCCAAACACACGTTCCTCAAGCCGCTCACCGTGCCGGCCGGCAGTTATCCGAGCCAGTCCGCGCCGATCGATTCGCTGGGGTCGTGGAGCTTCATCCTGGCGCGGGAAAACCTGCCCGATGATGTGGCCTACCATCTCGCGCGATCGCTGCACAACGCTGAAGGCCTATTCTGCAAGAAGCTGCCGCAGGCCTGCGAGACCACGGCCGCGAATACGGCTGCCGCCGCGCCGGATCTCGATCGCATCCATCCCGGCGTGCTCAAATATCTCCGCGAGATCGGGGTGGTGAAATAGGGTATCGTGCGCCGGACGCAGCGCGGTTCTTGCGCAACGGTGCGCTGCATAGCCCGGCCCGTAACAACACAATATTGTCGTCGTGCGCGGGCTTGACCCGCGTATCCATCTTCCTTCGCATGAATCTTTCCAAAGGGATGGACTGCCGGGTCAAGACCTACTGGATGCACACATCTCATCGTCATTGCGGGCTTGACCCTGCCATATGCACACATCTCCGCCGTCATTGCCGGGCTTGACCCGGCAATCCATCCGCTTCGAAACGACTCTTCCGAAGATGGAGGGATACGTGGGTCAAGCCCGCGTATGACGCGATATGTGAACCCATAGGGTCAAGCCCGGCAATGCCGGTTCGCTTGGTACGGTCCCGGCTCCCGCGGAGCGGCACCAAGAATGCCGCACCGCGTCCGGGATACGAGAGCCGGATTACTTCTTCCCCAACGAGCACGCCGGATCGGGCGGTCCGAATGCCTCCTCGCCGGAGATCTTCGCCAGGATCTTGTAATAGTCCCACGGATATTTGGACTCTTCCGGCGTCTTGACCTGCACCAGCATCAAATCGTGCACCATCAACCCGTCCTCGCGCAGCTTGCCGTTGCGCGCAAAAAAGTCCTCGATCGGCTTTTCGCGCATCTTCGCGGCGACCTTGAGCGGCTCATCGGTGCCGGTGTCCTGGATCGCGTTGAGGTAGTACACGATCGAGGAATAGACCCCGGCCTGCCACATCGTCGGCATCCGGTTCATCTTGGCGAAATAGCGCTTCGACCATTCGCGGGTCTTGTCGTCCATGTCCCAGTAGAACGACGTGGTCAGCAGCAGACCTTGCGCGGCGGGAAGCCCCAATGAATGGATGTCAGTGATGAGCGCCAGAAGAGCAGCCATCTGCTGGCCGCCCTTGAAGACGCCGAACTCGGCGCCGGTCTTGATTTCATTGCCGTTGTTCGGCGGACCGCCGGCGATGCCGATGATCTTGGCCTTCGAAGCCTGCGCCTGCAGCACGAAGGATGACAGATCGGGCGTCGCGAACGGAGGGCGGACCGAGCCAAGCACCTTGCCACCCATCCTGGTGACGACGGAGGAAGCATCTTTCTCGAGCGAGTGCCCGAACGCATAATCGTCGGTGATGAAGAACCAGCTGTCGCCGCCGCGCTTCACCACTTCCTGCGCGGTGCCGACCGCGAGCGCACGGGTGTCGAACACCCACTGCATGGAATAGGGCGAGCAGAATTTGCCGTGGAAGTCGGCGGCGCCCGTGGCGTGGGTGATGAACAGCTTCTTCTTGTCGTTGGCGATGTTTTGCACCGCAAGGCCGACCGCCGATACCGGCACGTCGACAATGAGATCGACCTGCTCGACATCGTACCAGCGGCGCGCAATGCCGGCGCCGATATCGGGTTTGAGCTGATGATCGCCGATGATCACGCTGATTGGCTTGCCCAGCACCTTGCCGCCGAAATCATCGACCGCCATTTGCGCGGCGGTGACCGAGCCTTGCCCGGTGGGCGTGGACGCCGGTCCGTTCATGTCGGTGAGGACACCGATCTTCACCACGTCATCCGATACCTGAGCCAAGGCCGGCGGCGACGGCAGCAGCAGCGCGGCGAGTGCTCCAAGCGCAAAACGTCTTCTGGCGGGCATGCTTGTCTCCTCCGATGGATTTGCGGCGCATCGGCCATATTCTTGATTGGCAGGCCTTGATGCTGCGTCTGCCCTCTTCTTCGATTATTCAGCGCCACGCGTCAACTCACGGCAACCCTGCCGATGGCCGAGACCGGAGCAAGGCAATCCACTGTGTATTTCTGAGTTTATTCAGTAAATTGACGCGGCATGACACCGACCCAACGCTTGGCCGTCTCCCTGACGTCGCTCGATGCGGCGCGCGCGATGCTGCTCAAGACAATCGGGCCGGTCGCTCCAGTTGAACTTCCGCTGCTGCAGGCGCTCGGTTGTGTCGCCGCCGAACTGCCGCCGCTGGAACTGCTCCCGCCGTTCGACGTCGCCGCTGTCGACGGCTGGGCCCTGCACGCCCGCGAACTGGTCGGCGCGTCGTCGTATTCGCCGTTACCGCTGGCCGTCCCCCCAGTCTGGGTCGAGGCGGGCGATCGAATGCCGGAAGGCCGCGACTGCGTGATTGATCCGGCCTCCGTCGAGCAGGCGGGCCCGCTGTTTCAGGTTTTGGCCGACGCAGTACCCTGGCAAGGCGTTCGTCGTGCCGGCGGAGATATTACCGAGAGAGATTCGCTGATCGCCGCCGGACGGCAAATCCGGGCGCTCGATCTTCTGACCGCGCGAATGGCCGGTCTCGCCAGGCTTGCGGTTCGCCGTCCGCGGTTGCGCGTGATCGATATCCCGGCGACGGGCGGGAATGCGACGACGGCGCAACTGATCGCGGAGAGCGCCGGGGTGGTGGGCGCCGACGTGGTCTGCGCCAAAGCTGCGGGACGCGATGCGCGATCCATCGCAAACGCGGTCGATGCCGAGTCGTGCGATCTCATCATTACCATCGGCGGCAGCGGCATTGGGCGCACCGATGCGACGGCCCAAGCGCTTGCCCAGCGCGGCGCGCTGCTCGCCCATGGGATCGCGCTGCAGCCGGGCCGAACCGCCGCGATCGGCAAAATCGCCAGCAGTCCCGTTATCGCCTTGCCGGGCGCGGCGGATCAAGCGCTGGCGGGTTGGTGGACTCTTGCGCTACCGGTTCTGGAGCGGCTGTCCGGCAGAGAATCGCGGCCAATGACGACCCTGCCGCTTGTGCGCAAGATCGCCTCAAGCGTCGGGATCGCAGAAATCGCACTGCTCAAAAGGGCCGAGGATGCCTGGATGCCGCTTGCCATCGGCGACCTTGCGCTGGATACCATCGCGATCGCCGATGCCTGGCTCGCCGTGCCCGGCGGCAGCGAGGGATATGCGGCGGGCACGGCGGTCGATGCCTATATGCTTCGGGACTGCTCATGAGCGCTTCCAATATGCCGAATTCTCCGGTGCCGAAAAATCGCGACAGCCTGGAGCAGGATCAGTTCCTGACTGTCCTGTCCCGCGAGGATGCGCTGGCGCGTTTCGAAGCGGCGTTGTTCCCGCGCCTGATCTTAAGCGAAACGCGGACGCTGGCCGATGCGCTCGGTCACGCCCTGGCGGAAGACCTCGTGGCGCCGATCGACGTGCCGCCGTTCGACCGCTCCAATGTCGATGGCTTTGCGGTGCGTTCCGCCGACCTTGCATCGGCCGGCGAAGCGACACCGGTACGCGTCACGCTCAACCACGAGGTCATCGCCTGCGGCGTTGCGCCATTGCTGCCGGTGTTGCCCGGCACAGCAACGGCGATAGCAACGGGCGGACCGGTGCCGCGCGGCGCCGACGCCATCACGATGGTCGAACACACCCAGCCGGCGTCCCACGGTGAAATCGAAATTCGCCGCGCGGCTTCTCCGGGACAATTCGTATCCTACGCAGGCTCCGACATCGCGCGCGGCGAAGCGCTATTGCGTGCCGGGACCATGATCGGCTCGCGCGAAATCGGTATGCTCGCCGCCTGCGGCATCGCCGACGTCGCGGTGGCGCGGCGCCCGCGGGTCGCCGTTATTTCAACCGGAGATGAATTGATCCAGCCTGGACTGCCGCTGCGCCCGGCCGCAATTTACGACACCAACGGCGCCATCGTCGCTGCCGCCGTCGGCGAGAACGGCGGCGATGCGGTGTTTTTCGGCGCCATTGCCGACGATGAGCGGGAACTTGAGGCCGTCATAGGCAAGGCACTTGCGGGCTGCGATATGTTGTTGCTCTCCGGCGGCACCTCGAAAGGCACGGGCGACGTGTCGCATCGGATCGTCGCGCGGTTGGGCCGGCCCGGCATCATCGCCCATGGCGTCGCGCTGAAGCCGGGCAAGCCGCTGTGTCTTGCGGTCTGCGACGGCAAACCGATCGTGATCCTGCCGGGCTTTCCGACCTCGGCGATGTTCACCTTTCACGACATGATCGTGCCGGTGCTGCGCCGCATGGCGGGGTTGCCGCCGCGTTCCGACGCCAAGGTCACGGCAAAAATTCCGGTACGCATCGCATCGGAACTGGGCCGCGCCGAATTCGTCATGGTGTCGTTGGTCGAAGGCCTCGATGGCCTGATCGCATATCCGAGCGAGAAGGGTTCGGGAGCCATCACCTCGTTTGCGCAGGCCGACGGATTTTTACGGATCGACGCGCTTGCGGATCAGATGCCCGCCGGCACCGTGGCCGACATCACGCTGTTCACGCCGCATGTGCAAGTGCCGGATCTCGTCATTGTCGGCAGTCATTGCACCGGCCTCGATCTGGTCGTTGCGCCGCTGGCGCGGGCCGGATTGTCGGTGCGCTCGATTGCCGTGGGGAGTCTCGGGGGCCTGGCGGCGGCCCGGCGCGGTGAATGCGATTTCGCGCCCATCCATTTGTTCGACGAAAATACCGAAACCTACAACGAGCCGTTCATGGCGGCCGGGCTCGAACTGGTGCCGGGATATCGACGCATGCAGGGCATCGTATTTCGCGCGGAAGATGAACGCTTAAAAGGGTTGAACGCACAGGACGCGGTGCGCGCGGCGCTGGCCGATCCCGCCTGCA
Source organism: uncultured Bradyrhizobium sp. (assembly GCF_964252615.1). Taxonomy (NCBI): domain Bacteria; kingdom Pseudomonadati; phylum Pseudomonadota; class Alphaproteobacteria; order Hyphomicrobiales; family Nitrobacteraceae; genus Bradyrhizobium; species uncultured Bradyrhizobium sp. The sequence continues at coordinate 120,733 of NZ_CAXUNQ010000003.1, read as the reverse complement.
TCATGGTCAACCGCAACCAGGGCGCCGGCACCCGCGCCCTGATCGACCGGCTGCTCGGCACCGCGCGGCCCGATGGCTACTGGAATCAGCCGCGCTCGCATAACGCCGTTGCCGCGGCGGTGGCGCAGAACCGGGCGGATTGGGGCGTCACCATCGCCCCGGTTGCCCATGCGGCGGGCCTTGGCTTTATTCCGCTGGCGGAAGAGCACTACGATTTCGCGCTGGTCACTGCACGAAAACAACGGCCGGCGGTTCAGGCGTTTCTCGCCTCGCTGGCATCAGAGGAAACCCGCGCGGCATTGCAGCGCGCGGGATTCCGGCCGGCGTGAATTGGGGCCCCGACTCTGCAGCGCACCGCTACGCGCTGCGCTGCGTCCGGGCACGTTAGCCGTCAAGCGCCGCCAACCGCTCCGCCTCCGCGATATCATCCATCGTATTGGCGTTGAAGAAGGGATCGAGCGGCTCTGCCGGCCACGTCACCGTCGCCAGCTTGTACCGCGCGGTCCAGCGGTCGATCTTGCGGATATCTTCCTTGACCAGCGCGTGGCGAAGCTCGTCGCGCAAGCTCACATTCCACAGTCCGATGACGGGATGCGTCTGGCCCGCAGAAGCGGCGACCGCAAGCTGCGAACCCTGCTCGATCCGTGCCTGCTGCAAACGTGCAACGAGGTCGCGCGGCAGAAACGGGCAATCGGCGGCGGCGCTCACGACCCAGGCAACGTCGGGGCGATCGGCCGCGGCCCAATCAAGCGCGGCGAGGATGCCGGCGAGCGGTCCGGGAAAATCCTCGACCGTGTCGGCTATGACCGGGAGGCCGAACGAGGCGAAGCGCGCCGGATCGCCGTTGGCGTTGAGAATGAGGCCGTCGCATTGCGGGGCAAGCCGCGCGATGACGCGGTCGAGGATGGTCCGGCCGGCGATGGTTCGCATCGGCTTGTCGCCGCCGCCCATGCGCCGCGCCAGTCCGCCGGCGAGCAGCACGCCGGGAGTTGCAGCAAGGCTAGTCATCCCGCTCGCTCTTGCGTTTATGGCGCGCGGATTCCTCTTCGACGTAGTCGAGGTTCTGGTCGTAGACGATGCGCTCCTGGCCGGCCAGCGCAATGAACCGCTTGCCGCGCGCGCGGCCGATCAGCGTCAGTCCTACCTGCCGTGCCAGATCGACGCCCCACGCCGTAAAACCCGAACGCGAAACCAGGATCGGAACCCCCATGCGAACCGTCTTGATCACCATTTCGGAGGTGAGGCGCCCGGTGGTGTAAAGAATTTTGTCGGCGGGATCGACGCCGTGGCGATAGATCCAGCCTGCAATCTTGTCGACGGCGTTGTGGCGGCCGACGTCTTCGGTGTAGCACACCGGCGTGCCCTTCTGGCAAAGCACGCAGCCGTGGATCGCGCCGGCCTCGAGATAGAGCGAGGGCATGGTGTTGATGGTGTGCGTCATCTGGTAAAGCCACGACGTGCGCAGCTTCGCCTTCGGCAGCGCGACGCTTTCGACGGCTTCGAGCAGGTCGCCGAACGCGGTGCCCTGCGCGCAGCCCGAGGTCTGCGTGCGCTTCTTCAGTTTCTGTTCGAAGTCGGTGTGGTGTTCGGTGCGGACGACAACAACCTGCAGGTCGTCGTCATATTCGACCTCGGTGACAATATCGTCGTATTTCAGCATGTTCTGATTGAGCAGATAGCCGAGTGCGAGATATTCCGGATGGTCGCCGATCGTCATCATGGTGACGATCTCCTGCGCGTTCAGATACAGCGTCAGCGGCCGCTCGACCGGGACGTTGATCTCGATCGTGGCGCCGGCCTGATCGGTTCCGGCGACGCGCTCGGTCAGCCGCGGATCCGAAGGGTTTGGGACGATACGGGGAGCGGGGAGCTTATCCATCTTCATCATGACCGGTTCGATAGCATGACAATGCCGCCAGCCCATATATAAAGCACCGTCGCGATTGCGATTGGGCCGCTGGTCCAGGGTCGAACCGGAGAACCGAATGAAGGTGATTGGTCTGGCGGGGTGGAGCGGCGCCGGCAAGACGACGCTACTGACGCGCCTGATCCCTTATTTCATCTCAAAGGGCTTGCGCGTTTCCGTGATCAAGCATGCCCACCATGAATTCGACGTCGATATCCCGGGAAAGGATTCCTGGGTGCACCGGCAGTCGGGTGCAGCCGAGGTGCTGGTCTCTTCGGCCCGGCGCTGGGCCCTGATGCACGAGTTGCGCGGCGCAAGCGAGCCGGAAATCCCCGAACTGCTGGCGAAGATGTCGCGGGTCGATCTGGTCCTGATCGAGGGTTTTAAACGCGAGCCGCATCGCAAGATCGAGGTATATCGCGCCGCCAACGGCAAGCCGCCATTGTTTCCCGACGATCCCGAAATCGTGGGCATTGCAAGCGATGCCAAGCTGGAAACGGGGCTTCCTACCGTTCATCTCGATGACATCGCCGCCGTCGCCGCCCTGATGCAGGCGTCGGCGATCGGCATTGCGGACGTGCTGACGCGTCACGCGACGGGAACCTGAAAAGCCATGGCGCAATTGTCCGACGATTGCTTTGCCTTCGGCGGACCGATGATGTCGGTCGATGACGCCGTTGCAATCATCGCCGCGCGGGTGACGGCGGTGCAGGATATCGAAACCGTCGACCTGAGGCATGCCGATGGCCGCATTCTGGCGGCAGGCATCTCCGCCCCGCTGCCGCTGCCGCCGTTCACCAATTCCGCCGTCGATGGCTATGCGGTGCGGCACGGCGATCTTCCGCTGACCGCGGAACAGGCATTTCCGGTTACGGGACGGGTGCAGGCCGGCGCCTCGGCACAGGGGCCGGTCGAACCGGGCCACGCCGTGCGCATCTTTACCGGTGCGCCGATGCCCGAGGGCGCTGATACCGTGTTCATGCAGGAGGATGTCCGTATCGACGAGGCAGGCAAAGTCGTTCTTCCCGGCGGGCTGAAAGCCGGCGCCAATGTCCGCCCGGCGGGTGAAGATATTGCGGCAGGCACGCGGGCCTTGCCGGCCGGACAGCGCCTGCGTCCGCAGGACGTCGCGCTTGGCGCCGCGTTCGGCCTGATGCACATCGAGGTGCGCCGCCGCATCCGCGTGGCGGTATTTTCGACGGGGAACGAACTGGTAGCGCCCGGCGCACCCCGCGCAGCCGCGCAACTCTATGACTCCAATCGTTTCATGATGATGGCAATGCTGGCCCGGTTGGGCTGCGATGTCAGCGATCTCGGCATCCTGCCTGACAACCGTGCCTCGCTCGCCGCCGCCTTGAAGAAGGTGGCTGGCGCACACGATCTGATCCTGACGACCGGCGGGGTTTCAACCGGCGAGGAAGATCACGTCAAGGCTGGTGTGGAGGACGTCGGGACCCTGGTGCTCTGGCGCATGGCGATCAAGCCGGGCCGCCCCGTGGCGATGGGGATCATCGATGGCACGCCCTTTATCGGCCTGCCCGGCAATCCGGTGGCTAGCTTTGTCACCTTCGCCTATGTGGTACGCCCGACGGTGCTGGCGCTGGCCGGCGCCCTGCAGCAAAATCCGATGCCGATGCCGGTGCGCGCGGCGTTCACATACCGGAAGAAGGCTGGCCGCCGCGAGTATGTCCGCGCCACGCTGCGCAGGGCTGCGGATGACATGCTGGAGGCGGTGAAATTTCCGCGCGAGGGCGCCGGCCTGTTGTCGTCGCTGGTGCAGACGGATGGACTGGTCGAACTCGGAGAAGGGATCACGCGGGTCGAACCTGGCCAAACGGTTGGATTTCTAGGCTATGCCAGCCTGACATGAACCGAATAGTTGAGCGCCGACGCGGCCGGTTGACGATAACAGCCCGCTTCGCCATCTTCAGTGCCATGGCGCAGACGAAACTCGATTTGACCGGACTAAAATGCCCATTGCCGGCCCTGAAAACCCGCAAGGCGCTGAAGTCGCTTAAACCTGGCGATCTCCTGGAAGTACACTGCACCGATCCGCTGTCGGTGATCGATATTCCGAGTCTGATCCGGGAAACCGGCGATCGGGTCGAGATCATTGAGCGCGCCGAGCGTCGGATCGTGTTCCTGATCGAAAAGACAGACGGGGCCGGAATATCAGCCGAATGAGCGACATAGGCCGTGCCTATATCGTCCATCGATCGATGCTACTTTTTGTTATGCTCAATATTCTTGGTGATGCCGCGCGCGTTGTGCTTTGCTGACACCAACAATGCTGGTTTGCCGAGGCACACTTCTTGATCGACAAACTCGAACTCCTGCTGGCGTTGGCGAAGGAAAAGCACTTCGGACGCGCGGCCGAAGCCTGCGGCGTAACGCAGCCGACGATGTCGACAGGCCTCAAGCAGCTTGAAGAAATCCTGGGAGTCACGCTGGTGCAGCGCGGCTCGCGTTTTCTGGGATTCACACCCGAAGGCGAGCGCGCGCTGGACTGGGCTCGACGGATCGTCGGCGACATGCGTGCCATGCGGGAAGAAATCAACACGCTGAAGCAAGGACTTTCCGGCGAGCTCAGGATCGCAGCGATACCGACAGTCCTTGGCATGGTCGCATCGCTGACCACGCCGTTCAGGGCCCGACATCCCAATGTGCGCTTTCGTATCGTGTCATGCACCTCGGTCGAGGTGCTCGCACTGCTGGAAAATCTGGAAGTCGATGCCGGGCTCACATATCTCGACAATGAGCCATTAGGCAAGGTTCGTGCAATTCCCCTTTACGATGAAAGATATCGATTGATCACGGCGCCGGATGGCCTTTACGGAGACCGCGACCAGGTCACATGGCACGAAGTAGGCCAGGTACCCTTATGTCTGCTGACGCCGGATATGCAGAATCGCCGAATCATTGATCGCGCGCTGCTGGCGGCCGGAACCCAGGCGACGCCGACGCTCACCTCGAATTCGGTCATCGTGCTTTACACGCATGTCAAGACCGGACGCTGGGCGAGCGTGATGCCGGCAAAGCTCGCGGAAACCCTGGGTTTGTCGGATGCCGTCCGCACCATCCCGATCGTCGACCCCCTTGTGACCTATAGAATTGGACTGGTCATTCCACCGCGCGAGACGATGACTCCGCTGGTTGCGGCGCTGGTCCAGACGGCGCAGGAAGTCGCGCCTTCGCTCAACGCCTGAGCAATATTGTCTCTCTCATCGGGAGTTGCTGCGGCCATCAGATTTTCATGATGCGGCAACTCATTTCATTTCCATATCGGCCGATTGCATATGCTGATCGATGCTTATTCAGTATCGCCGCATGGGAAAGCTTATCGTACCTGCGCATTTACTAACCGCTACCTTTGGCCTATCGAGACAGGCATTCGGTTCTGCCCGACTAATATCGCCGTCACGGCAGCGAAAGACTCGCGTCAGGGGTCCGGCGTCGGGGACAATTTTGAGTGAAAGAAACCGTGCCGCGACGCCGTGGCATAAGCGTTCGCATCGGGTGTTTTAGTTTGCCGAATATGCTCGATATCCTGACGCATCGTGATCCGCCGGGAGTGCGGCACTCGGAAAGCCAGTACGCGGCGGACAACTGAACAGAATCATATACGGCAGACTGGCCTGGGAAGGGTAGCTGCAGGGGAGGATGGAATGAGTACATATGAGGGAGCCGGCGCGATGACCGGCGGCGCACCGGGAATTCTCGACAAGGAGCGCACCATTGCGACCGCCGGCTTCAATCGCTGGCTGGTGCCGCCGGCGGCGCTCTGCATTCATCTGTGTATCGGCATGGCTTACGGCTTCAGCGTGTTTTGGCTGCCGCTGTCGCGCGCGCTCGGCATCACCGCGCCGAAGGTCTGCCCGGATATGTCGCTCATGCAGGAACTGTTCACCACCACCTGCGACTGGAAGGTTGCCAGCATGGGATGGATGTATACGCTGTTCTTTGTGTTGCTCGGCATCGCCGCGGCAGTGTGGGGCGGCTGGCTTGAACGCGCGGGACCGCGCAAGGCTGGCTTTGTCGCTGCGCTGTGCTGGTGCGGCGGGCTCTTCCTCGGCGCGATCGGCATCTATATCCACCAGCTCTGGCTATTGTGGCTCGGCTCCGGCGTGATCGGCGGCATCGGCCTCGGGCTTGGCTACATCTCTCCCGTATCGACCCTGGTGAAATGGTTTCCCGACCGGCGCGGCATGGCGACCGGGATGGCGATCATGGGTTTCGGCGGAGGCGCCATGATCGGCGCACCGCTGGCCAACATCCTGATGAATTATTTCAAGACCCCGACTTCGGTCGGCGTCTGGGAAACGTTCGTCGCCATGGGCGTCATCTATTTCGTGTTCATGACGATAGGCGCGTTCCGCTACCGCATCCCTCCGGCCGGATGGCGTCCGGAAGGCTGGACCCCACCCGCCAAGATCAACGCCATGATTACCCAAAACAACGTGCATCTAAAGGATGCACACAAGACGCCGCAGTTCTGGCTGATCTGGTGGGTGCTGACGCTGAACGTGTCGGCGGGCATCGGCGTGATAGGCATGGCTTCGCCGATGTTGCAAGAAATCTTCGCCGGTAAATTGATCGGCCTTCCCGACGTCGGTTTCAATGCCCTCAGCGGCGAACAGAAGGCCGCCATCGCCGGAATCGCCGCCGGCTTCACCGGCCTGCTGTCGCTGTTCAACATCGGCGGCCGGTTTTTCTGGGCGTCGCTGTCGGACAAGATCGGACGCAAGAACACCTACTATACGTTTTTCATCCTCGGCATTGCGCTCTATGCGCTGGCGCCGACCTTCGCCGCGATGGGCTCAAAACTGCTGTTCGTGCTCGGCTTCGGCATCATCCTGTCCATGTATGGCGGCGGCTTCGCCACCGTGCCGGCCTATCTCGCCGACATGTTCGGAACGCAGTTCGTGGGCGCCATCCATGGCCGGCTGCTGACCGCGTGGTCGACGGCCGGTATTATCGGTCCAGTGGTGGTGAATTACATCCGCGAGTTCCAGCTTGCCGCGGGCGTGCCGCGCGACCAGCTTTACAACACGACCATGTACATTCTCTGCGCCATGCTGATCGCGGGATTGATCTGCAATTATCTGATCAAGCCGGTCGATCCGAAGTGGCACATGAGCGATGCCGAGGTCGCGAAGCTACAGGCGGCTACCGCCACTACGGCTTTGGCATCCCCGACCGGTTCGTATGGAATAGGTTTCGGTGGACTCGACGGCAAGGCCGGGTTGTTCTGGGCGTTTGTTGGCGTTCCGCTGCTGTGGGGGGTCTGGATCACGCTGCAGAGCGCGGCCAAGATATTCTGAGCACTCAGATGAATGTGGGACATGGCGGTGGGAAATCGCCATGTCTCCATTCCAGTGCCGGAGGCGGCATCGGTAACATTCTTTCTTCTTGGCATGTGGCATACCACAGATTAGAGTTGCATGGCTGGAAGGGTGGAAACGAGATGATCCATGAATCATGACGTGCAGCAGGTCCGTTCGTTCGAGCATCCGGGCGAGGGCCGGCGGCGCGCCAAATCGACCCCCAAGGGACGCCAGATCGATCCGCAAGCCGCTGAAGAAATGGCGTTTTTATTGGGTGACCGGCCGCGGCGCAGGGATCTGCTGATCGAGCACCTGCACCTTATTCAGGATACATACCACCAGATTTCGGCTGCGCACTTGGCAGCCCTTGCCGACGAAATGGACTTGGCCTTCGCGGAGGTGTTCGAGACCGCGACCTTCTATGCGCATTTCGACGTAGTGAAGGAAGGCGAGCGCGATATTGCCCCGCTGACCATTCGGGTCTGCGATTCACTTACCTGCGCCATGTTGGGTGCCGAAAAACTGCTGCAGGAATTGCAGAGCGCGGCCGGTCCCGGAATTCGTGTCGTGCGCGCGCCTTGCGTCGGACGGTGCGACACCGCGCCCGCGGCGGAGGTCGGCCATCATTTCGTCGATCGTGCGAGCGCGCAGAGCGTGCTCGCGGCGGCGAAATGCGGCGATACCCATGCGCATCTGCCTGCCTATGTCGACTACGACGGCTATGTCGCAAGCGGAGGGTATGCACTGCTGAAACGGCTGCGCTGCGGCGACTTGGCGAAAGAGGAATTGCTGAAGGCGCTCGACGATGCGTCGCTGCGAGGTCTCGGCGGCGCAGGATTTCCGACGGGGCGCAAATGGCGCGCGGTGCTCGGCGAACCGGGGCCGCGGCTGATGGCGATCAACGGCGACGAGGGCGAGCCCGGCACTTTCAAGGATCGCTGGTACCTCGAGACCGATCCGCATCGCTTCCTTGAAGGCATGCTGATCGGCGCACACGTCGTGGAAGCGCCCGAGGTCTACATCTATCTGCGCGACGAATATCCGGCCTCGCGCGAAATCCTTGCGCGAGAAATCGCAAAACTGCCGCCGGGCGGTCCGACGCTGCATATGCGGCGCGGCGCCGGCGCCTACATCTGCGGCGAGGAGTCCGCGCTGCTCGAAAGCATCGAGGGCAAACGCGGATTGCCCCGTCACAAGCCGCCTTACCCGTTCCAGGTCGGCCTGTTCGGATTGCCGACGCTGATCAACAACATCGAGACGCTGTGGTGGGTGCGCGATATCGTCGAAAAAGGCGCGGACTGGTGGAAGGGCAACGGCCGTAACGACCGCCATGGGCTGCGCAGCTATTCGGTATCCGGCCGTGTGAAAAACCCCGGCATGAAGCTGGCGCCGGCCGGTGTCACGGTGCGCGAATTGATCGACGAGTTCTGCGGCGGCATGGCCGAGGGCCACACGTTCCATGCTTATCTGCCGGGCGGCGCGTCGGGCGGCATCCTGCCGGCGGCGATGGACGACATCCCCCTCGATTTCGGCACGCTGGAAAAATACGGCTGCTTTATCGGATCGGCGGCGGTGATCATCCTGTCCGATCAGGATGATGTAAAGGGCGCGGCGCTGAACCTGATGCGCTTCTTCGAGGACGAGAGCTGCGGCCAGTGCACGCCCTGCCGGGTCGGCACCCAGAAAGCGGCGCTGCTGATGCAGGGCGGCGTATGGAACCGGGAATTGCTGGACGAATTGAGCCAGGCGATGCGCGACGCCTCGATCTGCGGACTGGGCCAGGCGGCCTCCAATCCGCTGACTTCAGTAATTAAATACTTCCCCGAGGAGTTCGCGCCGAAGGAGGCCGCGGAATGACAAGCATCAATTATTTGTCTGCTTCGGTGATTGCCGGTGAGGTTTCGACATGAGCAATGACAGCCCGACGCCGCAGGGATATGGCCACGATGCCAAAGGCAAGGCAGGCGGAACGTCGGCGCCCGATGGAAAAGTCAACGTTGCGCACACCGCGCCGGTCGGCAAGGTCGGCGGCGAGGGAGCCGGGCCAAAAATCATCCAGTTCGAACTCGACGGCAAACTGGTGGAAGCGAAAGCCGGCGAAACCATCTGGCAAGTGGCAAAGCGGCAGGGCCGCGAAATTCCGCATCTGTGCTATTCGCCCGAACCGGACTACCGGCCCGACGGCAACTGCCGTGCCTGCATGGTGGAAATCGACGGCGAGCGCGTGCTGGCGGCGTCCTGCAAGCGAACGCCGAGCGTCGGCATGAAAGTGAAGTCGGCAAGCGCCCGCGCCGTTGCCGCGCAAAAAATGGTGATGGAGCTTCTGGTCGCCGACCAGCCTGCGCGCGAAACCTCGCACGATCCGGATTCGAAGTTCTGGCATTGGGCCGAGAAGATCGAGGTCACGACAAGCCGTTTCCCCGCCGCCGAGCGCTGGCACGGCGATGCCAGTCATCCCGCGATGCGCGTCAATCTCGATGCCTGCATCCAGTGCGGCCTGTGCGTGCGCGCCTGCCGCGAGGTCCAGGTCAACGACGTGATCGGCATGGCCTATCGCAACCACGATTCAAAGATCGTGTTCGACTTTGACGATCCGATGGGAGAATCGACCTGCGTCGCCTGCGGCGAATGCGTGCAGGCCTGTCCAACCGGCGCGCTGATGCCTGCGGTGATGCTCGATGAGAATCAGACCCGGGTCAATTACGCCGACAAAAAAGTGGACTCGCTCTGCCCGTTCTGCGGGGTCGGCTGCCAGGTCACCTATCAGGTCAAGGACGGGAAGATTCTTTACGCTGAAGGCCGCGACGGACCGGCCAACCATAACCGGCTCTGCGTGAAGGGCCGCTTCGGCTTCGACTACATCCACCATCCGCATCGCCTGACAAAGCCGCTGGTGCGGCTGCCCAATGCGAAAAAGGACGCCAACGATCAGGTCGATCCCGCCAATCCCTTCACGCATTTCCGCGAAGCATCGTGGGAAGAAGCCCTCGACATCGCCGCCAGGGGGCTGGTGAGAATCCGCGACGAGAAGGGCGTCAAGGCGCTGGCGGGCTTCGGTTCGGCCAAGGGCTCCAATGAAGAGGCCTACCTGTTCCAGAAGCTGGTGCGCACCGGATTCGGCTCCAACAACGTCGACCATTGCACGCGGCTGTGCCACGCCTCGTCGGTGGCGGCGTTGATGGAAGGTCTGAATTCGGGCGCGGTGTCGGCGCCGTTCGCGGCGGCCATGGATGCCGAAGTGATCATCGTGATCGGCGCCAATCCGACCGTCAATCATCCGGTGGCCGCCACCTACATCAAGAACGCGGCCAAGCGCGGCGCCAAGCTGATCGTGATGGACCCGCGCCGGCAGACCCTGTCGCGCCATGCCTACAAACACCTCGCTTTCAAGCCGGGCGCCGACGTCGCCATGCTGAATGCGATGCTCAACACCATCATCGCCGAAGACCTCACCGACAAGCAGTACATTGCTGGATATACCGAAGGCTTCGACGAGCTGCGGGAGAAGATCCAGGAATTCACGCCGGAGAAGATGGCGCCGATCTGCGGCATCGACGCGGAAACCTTGCGCGAGGTGGCGCGGATGTACGCGCGCTCGCGCGCCTCGCTCATCTTCTGGGGCATGGGCATCAGCCAGCATATCCATGGCACCGACAATGCGCGCTGCCTGATCGCGCTGGCATTGATCACGGGACAGGTGGGCCGGCCCGGCACCGGCCTGCATCCGCTGCGCGGCCAGAACAACGTGCAGGGCGCATCCGACGCCGGTCTGATTCCGATGTTCCTGCCGGACTACCAGCCGGTCGGACGCACCGATCTGCGCGAGCCCTTCGAGCGCCTCTGGCATCACGATCTCGATCCCGTCCGCGGACTGACCGTGGTCGAGATCATCCACGCGATTCACGCCGGTGAAATCGCCGGCATGTATATCGAGGGCGAAAACCCGGCGATGTCCGATCCGGACGTGCAGCATGCGCGCGAGGCGCTGGCAAAACTCGATCATCTGGTGGTGCAGGATCTGTTCGTTACGGAAACCGCGTTTCATGCCGACGTGATCCTGCCGGCGTCCGCGTTCGCCGAGAAATCCGGCACGTTCACGAATACCGATCGCCGCGTGCAGTTGGCGCGTGAAGTAATCAAGCCGCCCGGCGATGCGCGGCAGGATTTGTGGATCATCCAGGAAATTGCCAGACGCATGGGCCTCGACTGGCACTACAACGGGCCGGCCGATGTCTTCGCCGAAATGACGGAAGTAATGCCATCGCTGAAGAACATCACCTGGGAGCGGCTGGTGCGCGAGGGCGCCGTGACCTATCCGGTCGACGATCCCCAAAAGCCCGGCAACGAGATCATCTTTACTGCCGGTTTTCCGACCGCAAGCGGCCGCGGCAAGATCGTGCCGGCGCATGTGATCGCGCCGGACGAACTGCCTGACGATGAGTATCCGATGGTACTGTCCACCGGCCGCGTGCTTGAACACTGGCATACCGGCTCGATGACGCGGCGTTCCAACGTGCTCGATCAGATCGAGCCGGAGGCGGTTGCGTTCATGTCGCCGAAGGATATGCGGCGCATGAAGGTATGGCCGGGTGATCTCATCCGGCTGGAAACGCGGCGTGGCGCGGTCGAGGTCAAGGTGCGTTCGGATCGAGACGTCCCGGAAAACATGGTCTTCATGCCATTCTGTTATGCCGAAGCCGCCGCGAACCTGTTGACCAATCCGACGCTCGATCCGTTTGGCAAGATTCCCGAATTCAAGTTCTGCGCGGTTCGCGCAGAGCGAGCCGAGGTGCGCAGCGCTGCGGAGTAGCAAGCGCGGATGACGGTGGGAGTGCGCGGTGTCTCCATAGATGGAACTTTACTTCACTGTGAAGTTTGTTTTCCGTCACAACGGAGAAACCTCATGGCAAGGAAATATTCCAAGGGCGCGTCAAAGAAAGTCGAAGGCGCGATGAAGAAGCGAAAGAAAGGCACCCTGAAGAGCGGCCGTTCGGGCAAGAAAGTCAAGAGTCGCAAGCAGGCAATCGCAATCGGACTCTCCGAAGCGCGAAAAGCAGGAAAGAAAGTCCCGAAGAAGAAGACCGCAAAGAAATCGAAACGCAAATCGTCGAAACGGAAGAAGTAGTAAAGAGCAGGCGGCCCGAATCGTTCGAGGCCGCCTTTCAACTCGCCTTGCGCTGTCGCGCTGTGGAGCGATGCGCCTTCTTGGCCGGGCGCGTTCGCCGCGCAGTGCCCGACGCAGCATGACCGGATCGTTTTGCCGAAGCCTTGCCCTTGAGGCTTTGCCGAAGTGCGTCCATCAGATCAATGACGTTGTCCGGCTTTTCGTCGCGCTCGGCCACTTTTACCGGTTTACCGGCAGCCTTGCGCTTGACCAGTGCTTTCAGCGCGTTTTCATATTCATCTTCGAATTTCGACGGGTCGAAATGCGCTGCCTTGCTGTCCAGGATGTGGGATGCGAGCTCGACCATGTCCTTCGAGATCTTCGGATTCTTGATGTCATCGAAATAGTCGTCTTCGTCGCGCAATTCATAAGGGTAGCGCAAGGTGGTGCCGAGCAATCCCTTACCCAACGGCTCGATGGCGATGATGTGCTCCCGATTCGACAGCACGATGCGTGCAAGCGCTACGCGATCCTTGTCCTTCATGGCGTCGCGGATCACGGCGAAAGCGTCGATTCCGGCCTTACCGTCGGGCGCGATATAATAAGGGTGGTTGAGGTAGCGCTTGTCGATCTCGTCGCGCGGCACGAAGCTGTCGATGTCAATGCTGTGGTTGCTTTCGATCTGAACCGCTTCCAGTTCTTCGGCTCCGATCTCGACATATTCGCCTTTGCTCAATTCGTAGCCGCGGCCTTTCTGGTCGCTTTCAACGACGTCGCCGGTCTCGGCGTCGATCATCTGCTGCTTCAGCCGATTGCCGGTTTCCTTGTTGATCATGTGAAAGCGCGTCTTCTCCACCGTCGTCGAGGCCGGATAAAGCACCACCGGACAGGACACGAGCGACAGTTTCAACGAGCCTTTCCAGTACGCGCGGGGGGCCATTGCATTCTCCCAAATCGTTGTGCGTTCAATCGAATTCGGTAAAACGCATTCGGGAACTTCAACGGTGATTGAGGGTTTTGGTTCCGGGGCCTAGAGTCTGGTCCCCGCTTCCGGCTTCAACGCTCATTGCCGGGTTAGGATTTTCCGTGACCGACAAGCATCTCGACGTTTACCGAAAGAAGCGCGATTTCGAAAAGACGGCGGAGCCGAGCGGCAAGACCGCCGTGGCGCCGTCGAAGCGGCGGCGGTTCGTGATCCAGAAGCACGACGCCACCCGGCTGCATTACGACCTGCGGCTGGAGTTCGATGGCGTTTTCAAATCCTGGGCGGTGACCCGCGGGCCCTCGCTGGATCCGCACGACAAGCGTCTCGCGGTGGAGGTGGAAGACCACCCGCTCGATTACGGCGATTTCGAAGGCACCATTCCGAAGGGCCAGTATGGCGGCGGTACGGTACAACTATGGGACCGCGGCTATTGGGAGGCCGACGATCCTGAAAAAGGATTCAAGAAGGGCGATCTCAAATTCACCCTCGACGGCGAAAAGCTTCATGGCGGTTGGGTGCTGGTCCGGATGCGGCACGACCGCAGCGGCGGCAAGCGTACCAACTGGCTGTTGATCAAGCATCGCGACGATTATTCGCGGGAGAACAAGGGCGACATCATTCTCGAACAGGACCAATCGGTCGCATCGGGCCGCGCAATGAACGAGATCGCGGCCGGAAAGGGCAAGGCGCCAAAGCCTTTCATGACGGCGAAGGCCGGCCGCGCCAAGGCGGATGCGGTATGGAATTCGAACCGGGGAATGGCGGCCGAGGCACGGGCCGAACGCGAGGCGCCCGAGCCCTCCGAAACAAAAGCAAATGGAAATCGAGCGTCGTCCAAGGCAAAGAAGGTCACGGCCATACCGAGCTTTATTGCCCCTCAACTTTGTGTATCCGTCGAAAAGCCGCCGCAAACCGAAGGTTGGGGTCATGAGATCAAACTGGACGGCTACCGTCTTCAGCTCCGCATTGAAGACGGCAGAGCTACGCTAAAGACCCGCAAGGGGCTGGACTGGACGGAAAAATTCGCCGCCATAGCAAAACAGGCGGGGTCGCTGCCGGATGCGCTGATCGACGGCGAGGTTGTCGCCCTCGACGCAACGGGCGAGCCGGATTTTGCCGCGCTGCAGGCAGCACTTTCCGACGGTAAGACCGGCAAGCTGGTCTTCTTCGCCTTCGATCTGCTGTTCGCAGACGAATTTGATCTTCGCCCCGCGCCATTGTCGGAGCGGAAACATCGGTTAAAGGACATGCTCGGCGACCTGACCCCGCGCAAGGACAGCTTGATTCGCTACCTCGATCACGTTGAGGCGGGCGGCGAGGCGGTGTGGCAGACGGCCTGCAAGATGTCGCTGGAAGGAATCATTTCAAAAAAGCTTGGCGCGCCCTATCAATCCGGACGTTCCGAGAACTGGACCAAGACCAAATGCCGCGCTGGCCACGAAGTGGTTCTCGGCGGTTGGAAAACCACGAACGGAAAATTCCGCTCGCTGATGGCGGGCGTGTACCGCGGCGATCATCTGGCTCATGTCGGAATGGTCGGCACCGGCTTCGGGCAGGACAAAGTCAAGCGGCTGATGCCTGCGTTAAAGGCGGCGGCATCGAATACCAGTCCATTCGGCGGCAAGAACGCGCCCAGGAAAACCCGCGACGTGCATTGGCTGAAGCCGGAGCTTGTCGCGGAGATTGAGTTCGCTGGCTGGACCGGTGACGGAAACGTGCGCCAAGCGTCGTTCAAGGGACTACGTGAGGACAAGCCGGCCCGGGAAGTAACGGCGGAGAAGCCGGTCGTGACGGAGATCGCGAAGCCCGCCCCCGGACGGTCCGCTGCACGTAAGGCGCTTGCCAAAAAGCCCGCCGGCAGATCCGCGGAAGTAATGGGCGTAGTCATTTCCAAGCCTGCCAAGCCGCTGTGGCCTGACGGCGGCGGTGGCGAGCCGGTGACCAAACTGGATCTCGCGCGATATTTCGAAGCTGTCGGTGGTTGGGTTATCCATCATATCAAGGGACGGCCGTGCTCGATCGTGCGCGCGCCCGATGGTATCAAGGGCGAGACGTTCTTTCAGCGCCATGCAATGATGGGTACATCGAATTTGCTGGAACTGGTCAAGGTGTCCGGCGACCGCAAGCCCTATCTGCAGATCGATCGCATCGAGGGCCTCGCTGCTGTTGCGCAAATCGGCGGACTTGAACTGCATCCGTGGAATTGCGCGCCGGACCAGCCAGATATTCCCGGTCGGCTGGTATTCGATCTCGATCCTGCGCCGGACGTCGGCTTTGGAGAGGTGATTGCAGCCGCCAAGGAAATGCGCGAAAGGCTGACCAGCCTCGGCCTCGAAAGCTTCTGCAAGACCACCGGCGGCAAGGGACTGCACGTCGTGACGCCTCTGTTGTATGGCGCCAAGGACAAGGTCGATTGGAAAGAGGCCAAGGCGTTCGCTCAAGGGGTTTGCCAATGGATGGCGAACGACGACCCGGAGCGTTATTTGCTCAACATGGCCAAGAAGCTGCGCAAGGGAAAAATCTTTCTGGATTATCTGCGCAACGACCGGATGTCGACGGCGGTGGCATTATTGTCGCCGCGCGCGCGCGACGGTGCAACGGTTTCCATGCCGCTGACATGGGCACAGGTCCGCAATGATCTTGATCCGAGGCGCTATACCATACGCACCGTGCCGGGGCTGCTGGCAAAAACCAAGGCGTGGGAGGGGTATGACGGTGCTGCGGCCGCGATCAGGCCGGCTATCAAGAAGCTCGCCGCGTCCTGACTGTCTTGCCCGGCTTGACCCTACTGAATTCACGCATCTCGCCCTACGCGGGATGAGCCGCGTATCCATCACCTTTAGAAGGCCTTTTAAACGATGAATTGCCGGGTCAAGCCCGGCAATGCCGATGAGATGGTGCATCCAGTGGGGCTTGACCGGGCGATCCAGAATGTCGAAACGCTGACGCTAGATCGCAAAATGGTCTAAATACCGGACCACCGGCCTGAGCGCGCCTGATTAAAGTTTGCCGAGCAGCAACAGGATCAACAGAATGACGATGATGAGGCCGAGGCCGCCACCGCCGTAATAGCCGGTGCCGTAGAACGGTCCGCCGCCGATGCCGCTAAAGCCGCCGAGCAGCGCGATGACGAGAATGATCAGGATGATAGTTCCGATTGACATGTAATATCTCCTCAGCTCGGCAGCCGGCACCTACTGCTCTGCCGTCAGCGGTGAAAACACACCGGAACTCATAAAGTTCCATTCCCCGCAGACGGGTAGCGGACTGCCCTTTTTTCAGGAAAATCTGTAATTACATGCACTTATGCATTTGAAGGATTGGTAATGCCCGCACCTCTTGTTATCTCCATTCCGCATCGCCTCGGCCGCGAGGAAGCTCGCCGCCGCCTGCAAGCCGGGCTGACCCGCGCAGCCTCGAGCTTGCCGATGCTGAAGGTCGACGAGGAGACATGGAGCGGCGACCGCATGGTGTTTCGTGTTCGCGCGCTGGGCCAAGCGGCGGCCGGTCATGTGGAAGTTGAAGACGATCACGTCCGGGTGGAAGTCAAATTGCCTTGGCTATTGCAGCGATTTGCGGAGACAGCTCAGGCCGCCATCCAGAATCGGGGCCGTCTGCTGCTGACCAAACGCGACTGAAGCGCGGTGCACCTCTGCAACAGTCGGGACCATTTCATGGCAATGCACCGCAAATATCGGCGCGTTAGGTTGATATTAACCAATTTTCGGAGAAGATCGTATTGCGGGGGGAGGGAACCGATACCTCTGAGTCGGCACGACATCCGCTAGGCCGCCCGGCCTTCGATTGATCCCGGGCGGCCTTTCATTTGGAGCCGGCTATTTTCTTGCGGGTCCGGCGTTGCGCCCCAGGTGTCCCTTCAAAACCCGCTTTCAAGACTGCTACGGGCAAATGCCTGAAAATTTCGGAAAGTGGCAGTTTAACCGCGCCCTTCTCCCCATTGATGCCTTCGACCGTGTATCCCTTCACCATGACCGCGCCATCATAGCTGCCTTCAGCGGGCCAAACCCTTCCGCCCTGCGACAGCGGCGCGAAAGATTTTCCGACGGCGACAATAGCGGCCTGGCGGCCGTGGCGCCGTGCAAAGGCTATGACGTGGTCGCGATGCGCCCCGACAACTTCCAGCGGCTGGTAATCGCCATGGGCAAAGACGTCCGCCAGCTCGGTCCGCAGCTTCAGCAGATGCCGGGTCCAGGCGAGCTTGATCCAGCCATCGCTCCAGCGCTGCACGAGGTTTGCCCAATCCGGTGAGCGGACCGATGCAAGCGCCGACGCGCGCGCCGCGAAATCGACCGGCCGCCGATTGTCGGGATCGACCAGCGAAAAATCCCAGAATTCAGTGCCCTGATAGAAGTCAGGCACCCCCGGCATGGTCGCCTTCAGCGTAATCTGGCTCAGGGAATTCAACGCGCCGAGCAGCGATGTCCGTTGCGTGAACGACCGCAGCGAATCGAGAAATTCAGCCGAACGGCTTCGATCCAGAATCCGCTCCAGAAACGTTGCTAACCCCGTTTCATAGGCTGCATTCGGATTGAGCCAGCTGGTTTCCTGCTTGCCCTCGCGTGCGGCCTTCAGCGCATAGGCCTGCATCCGCGCCAGGAATGAATCGTCAGGCTGTTCCAGCGGCCACGCGCCGACCAGGGCCTGATACAGCATATATTCGAAGGCCGCGGAGGGGCTGCGCATGCTGCCCTCGACGATGACATGCGGCGCGTTGAGAATTTTCCATCGGCCGACCGCGCTTGCCCATTCCCCGGAAAGCTCTGCAAGGGCCAGCAGCCGGGCGCGAGCATCCTCGCCGCGCTTGGTATCATGGGTGGCGGTCGCGGTCATGCCGTGCGGCCAGGCCTTGGCGCGCGTCCGCATCAGGTCGTGGAAAGCGTCGTTCGGCCGTGCCTGGGCGGCCGGATCTCCGCCGACCTCGTTGAGGGCAAGCAGCCGGTGGTAGCGGTAGAAGGCGGTGTCTTCCAACGACTTCGCCATCATCGGTCCGGTGAATTGCTGAACCTTCAACGCAAAGCGGCGAACCCGCGGCTTGCTGTGCGGCGTGCGGCCCGAAGCGATCAGGTCCAGCGTCAGCGTATCACGAAGAAAATCGAAGATGCCTTCATCCGCGCCGAACCAGTTTGCCCGTGCCTTGGCGATGGTTTCCGAAATCAGCGCACGGTCGTTGGCGGACGGCCCCGCCGAAGTGATATAGGTGCGATATACCGGGAAATGCAGCACGTAGAGTTCAAGTGCCTGCCGTAGACTGTCGGCGGAAAAATCCCGGGTCGAGTAGTGTCCGCTGGCGATGCGTGTGAGCAGGCGCGTCAGAACGGTAAATTCGCTGGTCAGCAACGTCTCGAGAACCCGGCGTTTGGCCTGCAGCAGCACAGGTTCGAGCTTCGGCGAGGTATTGCTGACCTGACGCCAAGTTTCGTCCAGCGCGTCCAAACCCTTGCCATCGACCAGCGCGTGCGTGATGACGTTCAGCCATTCGTAGCCGGTGGTGCCATGAACGCCTGCGAAACCATGCATCCGCTCGTTCTCGCCGAGGATTTTTTCGACCACCATGTAGAACGATTGCTCGGTGCCGCCTCTGGCGTCGCGGATCAGGCGCCGCAGCCGCTGGAAATATTGCGCGGGGTCACGCAGGCCGTCGATGTGATCCAGCCGCAACCCCTGCAGCTTGTCGTCCGCGATCAGTTGCTTGACCAGGCGGTGGATAGCGTCGAAAGTTCCCGCGTCCTCGACGCGCAAACCCGCCAGCGTGTTGACATCGAAGAAGCGGCGGTAGTTGATCTCGCTGGAGGCGAGCCGCCACTGGCCGAGCTTGTAGTGCTGTCGCTCAAGCAGATGGTGCAGCGCCAGTGTTTGCGAGGCGCGGCCGGGACCGGCACGGTAGGCGTCCAGTCCGCGCGCAATGATCTCCGTACCTGCTGCGATCTTCTTCAATTCAGCCTTGAATACAGGAGCGTTATCCCGCGAGGGATCGCGCGGCCCTGTATGGCGTGCCGCGAGATCCAACAACTGCCTGCCCGCTGACCCGCTTTCGACTCCGGCCTCCTTCACGATTGTACGCAGCATTTCGCCGTAGCGTTCCGGTGCGACCGGCAGGCGATGTTCAAAATACCATGCCGAAAAACTTCCCTCCTCGGCATCGTAGCGCAGTTCGATTTCACCTTTCTCCAGCGCCTCGCCGTAGGAGGAGCCGATAATCGGCAACAGCACGCCGTCGCGGGCACGGTAAGGCAGTGTATCCCAGTCGATGTCGAACGAAACGGCGTGGGGCGAGGCGGGTCCCCATTCCAGCACATCAAGCCACCAGGGGTTGTCGGCAAAATGCACGCCCATGTGATTCGGCACGAAATCGAGGATCAATCCCAGATCATGCCGCTTCAATGCCTGACTCAATCGCTCAAAACCCGCTTCCCCGCCCAATTCGGGGTTAAGAACGGTGTGATCGACAATATCGTAGCCATGCGTGCTGCCCTTCCGCGCCTTCAGGAAGGGCGACGCGTAGAGATGGGTAATGCCGAGCGTCTTTAGATACGGAACGATCGCCGCGGCGTCGTCGAAATCGAAATCCGCGGTCAGTTGCACGCGATAGGTGGCGACTGGAATGGCGGGTGTCATCATTGCGATCCCTGCTTACTCATGCCGAACCGGCAAAAGCGAGCACCGAACGCGGAGGCGCCTCGGTATCCGCGGCGGGGGCAAAGCTCGTCGGGGTCTGCTCCCGCTCGGCCGTGTTGAGTATCTGCTCCCAACTTCGGTATTCAGGCATTTTCGGCAGTTTGAATGCGATGGCTTCCGGCGCCGCGTTCAGCACGATGAATATAGGCGCCTGCCCGTATTCAACCGAGCCCAGCACATAGGCCAGAAACCGGCCTTCCGGAAAATTCCAGTCGCCTTCCTTCATTTCGTCCGCCGATGGCGTCAGCCACAATACGCCGTACGATCCGTCGGTGCGCCGACCGTCGAGCCAGCGCTGCGAGCAGATTTGCGGAAACCGCTTTCGCAACCGGGTCATGTGACCGATGAAGTCGGTGAAGTCGTTCCCTTCGCGATCAAGGCCTTCCCAGCCGACCCAGCCGATTTCGTTGTCCTGGCAATATGCGTTGTTATTGCCCTGCTGTGTGTTGCCGACTTCGTCACCGGCCAGGATCAGCGGCACGCCCTGCGCCAGCAGCAGGCAGGCGAACTGGTTTTTTCGGAGCCGACGGCGCAGCGCCACGATCGCCTCGTCCTCGCTCGGACCCTCCTGGCCGCAATTATTGCTCTGATTGTCGGTCGAGCCATCGCGGTTATTCTCGGCGTTGGCCTCGTTGTGTTTCTCGTTGTAACTGAACAGATCGGCCAGCGTGAAACCATCATGAACGGTGATATGGTTGACCCCGGCGCGGGGCTTGCGGCCGTTGCGGTTGAACAGATCGGAGGAGGCCGTCATGCGACTGGACACTTCGCCAATCAGGCTGCCTTCGCCGCTCCAGTAGCGCCGCATCGCGCTGCGATAACGGTCGTTCCATTCCGACCACTGCGATGGAAACGCGCCGACCTGGTAGCCGCCCATGCCGAGATCCCAGGGTTCCGCCACCAGTTTTACGGAGGCAAGCAGGGGATCCTGGCGGACGGCGATCAAGAATGCGCTGTTGCGGTCGAAACCGTCCGGCCCTCGCGCCAGCGTGGTGGCCAGATCGAACCTGAAGCCATCGACGTGGCAGACCTCGACCCAGTAGCGCAGCGAATCCATCACCATCTGCAGCACGCGGGGATGGGTGAGATTGACCGAACTGCCGCAGCCGGTGAAATCGTCGTAGAAGCGCGGATTGTCCTTCATCAGCCAGTAATAAGAGGCGTTGTCGATACCGCGGAACGACAGCGTCGGGCCCATGTGGTTGCCTTCGGCGGTGTGGTTATAGACGACGTCGAGCATCACCTCGATACCCGCGTCGTGCAGCCGCGCAACCGTGGTCCGGAACGCGTCGAGCGGATTGTCCTGGGCATAGCGCGGCTCCGGCGCGAAGAACGACAAGGTGTTGTAGCCCCAGTAATTCGACAGCTTTTTTTCCACCAGGGTCCTGTCGTCGACCAGTCCATGGACCGGCAGCAGCTCGATCGTGGTGACCCCGAGCCGTTTCAGGTGATCGATCATCGCCGGCGATGAAAGACCGCCATAGGTGCCGCGCAGGCCCGGCGGCACGTCCTCGCGCTGCTGAGTCAAGCCTTTGACGTGGGCTTCATAGATAATGGTGTCTTCCCAGGGGATGTTGGGGCGGACAATCTCGCGGCGTCCCCAGTTGAAAGTTTCATCGACGACGACCGCCTTCGGCATGCCGCGCGCATTGTCGCGACGATCGAACGACATATCCTCGCGCGGGCTTCCGGTGCGATAGGCAAAATGAGCGTCGCTCCACACCAGCCGGCCCGCCAAGCGCTTTGCATAGGGATCGAGCAACAGCTTGTGGGCATTGAATCGGTGGCCATGCTCGGGCGCGTAAGGGCCGTGAACGCGATAACCGTAGAGCTGCCCCGGCGAAACGTCATTGAGGTAGCAGTGCCAGACATCCTCGGTGCGTTCCGGAAGTTCGATGCGTTCCAGTTCGCGGCGGCCCTGATTGTCGAACAGGCACAACTCCACCTTCTGCGCGTTGGCGGAGAACAACGCAAAGTTGGTGCCCCGGCCGTCCCAGCTTGCGCCGAGGCGTGAGGACGTACCAGCAGACAATCGCATCCTCAGCCTTCGGGTACGAGAAATATGGCGGCCAGCGGCGGGACGGTCAGCTTGAGTTCCGGCACGAGACCATCCAAGGTCGTGACTTCACCGACGTTCCCGACATTGCTGCCGCCGTAATGCGCGGAGTCCGAATTGAGCATTTCGCGCCACTTGCCGGCGAACGGCACCCGCACGCGATAGTCGTGATATACGTTCGGCGAAAAATTGACGACGACGAGGCATCGCGCGCGCGCGTCATTTCCTTTGCGTATCCAGGCGAAAACATTGCGGCCGGCATCGTCGGTGACAGTCCATTCGAAGCCGGACTGATCGCAGTCCAGCTCATGCAGCGCCGGCAGTGTGCGATACAGTCCGTTGAGATCGCGGATCAACGATTGAATGCCGGCGTATTTCTTCTGGTCGAGCAGATGCCAGTCCAGCGCCCGGTCGTGATTCCATTCGCGCTCCTGGCCGAATTCGCAGCCCATGAACATCAATTTCTTGCCGGGATGGGCGAACATGAAGGCATAGTAGGTACGCAGATTGGCGAAGCGCTGCCAGTCGTCACCGGGCATGCGGCCGAGGATCGACCGCTTGCCGTGAACAACCTCGTCATGGGATAGCGGCAGAATGAAATTTTCCGAAAAAGCGTAATGCAGGCCGAACAGTATGTCGCCGTGGTGATGCTTGCGATGGATCGGATCCTTGCTGACGTAGTTCAGCGTATCGTGCATCCAGCCCATGTTCCATTTATAGCCGAATCCAAGCCCGCCATATTCGACCGGGCGCGATACCTGCGGCCATGCCGTGGATTCCTCGGCTGCGGTCGTGGCCTGCGGAAATTTGGCATATACCTCGGTGTTGAAGCGGCGCAGGAAGTCGATGGCTTCGAGATTTTCACGGCCGCCATATTTGTTCGGAATCCAGCCGCCCGCGGGCCGGCTGTAGTCCAGATAAAGCATCGAGGCGACCGCATCGACGCGCAGCCCGTCGACGCCATAGCGCTCCAGCCAGAACAGCGCGTTGGACACCAGAAAATTCACGACTTCGGTACGGCCGTAATTATAGATCAGCGTGCCCCAGTCGAGGTGGCGGCCCTGCAGCGGATTGGCATGCTCGTACAGTGCCGTACCGTCGAAGTTGCCGAGGCCGTGCGGATCATCGGGAAAATGGCCGGGCACCCAGTCCAGCAGAACGCCGAGGCCTTCGCGATGACAGGCGTCGACCAGCCTGCAGAAGTCCTCGGGCGAACCGAACCGGCTGGTCGGCGCGTACATGCCGGTCGGCTGATAGCCCCACGAGCCATCGAACGGATGTTCGTTGACCGGTAGAAACTCGACGTGAGTAAAGTTGAGGTCCCGGACATAGCGAGGGAGCACTTCGGCCAGCTCGCGATAGGTCAGCCACTCGTTGTTGTCGTTGCGCCGCCACGAACCCAGGTGGACTTCATAGATCGACATCGGCGCACTCAATGCATTGATGTTCGCCGGCGCCGGCCGCGGATGCGGCAACCTGGTTTCGTCAAGAACGATCGAGGCGGTGTTCGGGCGCACCTCCGCCGCAAACGCCATCGGATCGGCTTTCAGCGGAAGCTGCCCTTGCGGCCCGATGATATCGAACTTGTAATGGTCGCCGGGCGCGGCATGGGGCACAAACAGTTCCCAATAGCCGTTGCCGCGCACCCGCATCGGATGACGCCGAGCGTCCCAGAAATTGAAGTCGCCGACCACGCTGACCCGCCGCGCGTTCGGTGCAAACACGACGAACGCGATGCCGGGAACGCCGTCCAGCGTCATCGGATGCGCGCCGAGCTTGTCGTACAGCCGCTGCTGGGTACCCTCGCCGAGCAGATAAAGGTCGAAGTCGCTCAAGACCGGCGGAAAGCGATAGGGGTCGTCGAGCTCGACCGTCTTGTCCCCGAAGCGCGCTCGCAACTGATAGCGTTTTGATCCGTTCGGCAACGCGCCGGCAAACAGCCCGGCATCATGGATTCGGGTCAACGCCGCGGTCTCGCCATGCTCGCCGATGGCATCGACATCGGAGGCTTCCGGAAGGAAGGCGCGCACCACGGTCTTGCCGTCCTCCTTATGAAGGCCGAGATAATGAAAAGGATCTGAATGGCGGCCTTCCACGATCGCGTAGGCCTCCGAGGACAGTTTGGTCATGAGGCTTCCAATTGCTGTGACAGGATACGGAGCGCCCCCGTAAGCGGCACGCGCAGCCAGTCCGGCCGGTGCGCGAGTTCGTATTCGATTTCGTAAAACGCTTTTTCGAGCAGAAAGAAATTCAACAGCCGGTTTGCGGCTTCCGGATCGGTGGGCCACAATCGCGCGTCGGTCGTGGTTTCACGATAGGCGTCGAAAAACGTTCGCGTGCCAAGATTGCGCCAGCCATCGAGCGCCAAACCGAGCTTGCCATGTTCATCAGTCCCGACCTTGAGGGCGCGCTCCAGCGCCGCAGTCACCGAATAGTCGATCGAGCGAATCAAGCCTGCTACGTCGCGAGCGGCGGGCGCCTTGCGCCGGCGCTCGGCAATGGTGCGGCGCGGCTCGCCTTCGAAATCGATGATGAAAATGTCGTCCTTGGCAATCAACATCTGTCCAAGATGGAAATCGCCGTGATGGCGGATGTTCAGGATCCCGATCGTCTCGGGAAGGAGCATGTCCAGGTGAGCGCGGAGCGCCGACCGGTGCATCAGCAACTCGTCGATCAGGTGCCGGTCGGCGTCTTTCATGGTTTCGCGTTGTTGCTGCAAATCGTCGAACAGGCGCTCGGCGCGCGTCATCACATCCGCGATCCACAGTTTCACGTCTGCAGGGTTGGCGGCATCCGGCTTGAAAGCTTCGTCTTCATCGCGACTGGCGAGGGCCATATGCATTTCCGCCACGCGCCTGCCGGTCTGCGACATGTAGCGCAGATAGGCAATCTGCTCTTCGCTCTCCGAGGAACCATCGCCGTTGCCGAGCACCCGCTGTTCGTCGACAAAGCGATCGAGATAGGCCGCGGTCACGGTCCAGGCGTCGCCTTGATTCTGAACCATCGCATGAACGATGGCCACTGCGCTTGTCTGGTCCCCTTCGACCAGCTCGACGCTTCCCAACAGCGCCGGCGTATTGGCAAAGCCGACGACCTCGGTCAGGAAACGTCCGAGCTCGATCTCGGGATTGATGCCCGGTTCAAGCTTGCGATAGATCTTGATGACAAAATCGTTGTCAACCAGCGCGGTGCTGTTGGACTGTTCGGTGCTGACCGCTCGAACGTGCTCCGGCTGTTTGATCGGCCGGTCCGGCAGCTTTGCGGTCGGCCTGAATTCCAGCCGTGTGCCGTTACCCTGTTCGTCTTCGACGGTCAGGCTGTTGCGGAGATTCCGCAACAAAAGCGCGATGAAGATCTGGTCGGTCGCGACGTCGAGCAAGGTGCCTTCCCGGGCGCCCTGACGCACCGCCGCGAACGCGCGCGGATTATAGCGTTCACGGTCGAAGCGCACCCACTCGATCCGCATCGGCAGGACGTAACGCGTCTTCGCTCCGCGTTGCGTCGCCTCAAAAAAGACGATCCAAGGGCGATTGTCGCCGATATCGCAGAAGGGAATCGCGGAAGTCAGCACCGGTTGTATTTCCTTGGCTGACCTTTCCGGATACCAGCGGGTTCGCGCCAGATAGCTCGGCAATACATCGCGTTCGAATACGCTCCGGGTTCGGGCGAGCGACATCCAGGTGGCGCCGACCGGGATCACCAGCGTTTCGAACTCGGGGACAGCCGCAGTCGCCACGTGCTTCCGCTCTTCCTTTTCGCGCAACTGGAACCAATAAAAACCGTAAGGCGCCAGCGTGATCATGTAAGGCAATTCGCCGATCGCTGGAAAGTTTGTGCGACCCAGCATCTCCAGGGGAACGCGATCTTTCCAGGCGGACAGATCAAGTTCGGTCGCCTGCGCGGACCGCGACAGATTGGCGACGCAAAGAATAACTTCGTCCTGATGCTGTCTGACATAACAGAGCACCGAACGATTGTCCGGACGGATGAATGTCATGGTGCCGCGGCCGAACGCCAGCGTCGACTTTCTCACCGAGATCAGCCGCTTGGTCGCGCTCAGCAATGACGACAGGCTGCGCGACTGCGCCTCGACATTGACGGACCCGTAGCCATAGACCGGGTCCATGATGGTCGGCGCGTACAGCCGCGCGGGGTCGGCGCGGGAAAACCCGCCGTTGCGGTCCGGGGTCCATTGCATCGGCGTGCGAACGCCGTTGCGGTCGCCGAGATAGATGTTGTCGCCCATGCCGATTTCGTCGCCGTAATAGATGATCGGCGTGCCCGGGAACGACAGCAGCAGGGAATTCATCAACTCGATCTTGCGCCGGTCGTTGTCCATCAGAGGCGCGAGCCGGCGGCGGATGCCGACATTGATGCGCGCGCGGGGATCGTTGGCGTAAGTCGACCACAAATAGTCGCGCTCAACATCGGTCACCATTTCCAGCGTCAGCTCGTCATGGTTGCGCAGAAACAGCGCCCATTGACAATTGCTCGGAATATCCGGCGTCTGACGCAGGATATCGGTGATCGGAAAACGGTCTTCCTGCGCGATCGCCATGTAGATGCGCGGCATCAGCGGGAAGTGATAGGCCATGTGACATTCGTCGCTCTGGCCGAAATACTCCTGTACATCCTCGGGCCACTGATTGGCTTCGGCCAGCAGTACCTTGCCCTTCGCATAGGCATCAAGCTCGAGACGGATTTTCTTGATGACGGCGTGGGTTTCCGGCAGGTTTTCGTTGTTGGTGCCGTCGCGCTCGCACAGATAGGGGATGGCGTCCAGCCTGAAGCCGTCCACACCGGTGTCGAGCCAGCGCTTCATCACCTGCACGACGGCGCTGACCACGCGCGGATTGTCGAAATTAAGGTCGGGCTGGTGCGAAAAGAAGCGGTGCCAGTAAAACGCGCCGGCTTCCGGGTCCCAGGTCCAGTTCGACTTCTCGGTGTCGGTAAAGATGATCCGCGTACCCGGATATTTCTGGTCGGTATCGCTCCATACATACCAGTTTCGCGCGCTGGATTTGGGATCGCTGCGCCGCGCCCGCTTGAACCAGTCGTGCTGATCCGACGTGTGGTTGATGACAAGCTCGGTGATGACCCGCAGGCCGCGCCGTTTGGCTTCAACGATGAAGCGGCGAAAATCCTTCATGGTCCCGAAATCGGGATTGATCGCGCCGTAGTCGGCGATGTCGTAGCCGTCGTCGCGCCCGGGCGACGGGTAGAACGGCAGCAGCCACAGCGCCGTGACGCCGAGCTCTTGCAGATAGTCAAGTTTATCGGTCAGGCCTGCGAAATCGCCGATACCGTCATTATTGCTGTCGGCGAACGCCTTGACATGGAGTTGATAGATAATCGCGTCCTTGTACCAGAGGTCGTCGGCATCGACGGGGGCATTGGGCAATTCGCTCGAATCAATCGATGGCATCACGTTCATGGCCGGCCCCCCTCAAGCCAGGCAACGAAAGAGCAATGCCGGGTCTCGTGTCGGATCGATCCGCAAATGGATGCCACCCCATTCCACCGCACGCCGTTCCCCGGTAATCAGGTCTTCAACGGCGGCGACAGGTTTGCGTTCACCGCCGACATCAACCTGGATGTCACCGATCGGGAACCAGAACTCGTGCACATCGCGCGACAAGGCAATCGCGGTGACGACTGTATTCATACCGTCGACGGATGCTTTCACAAAGCCGATGACATTGCCGTCATCCACCGGGATGAAGCGCACGTTGGTGGTTTGCTGCAGCGCCGTGTTGGCCCGCCGCGCGCGATTGAGATCGCGGATGTAAGGTTTTATGTTTCCTGGCCTGTCCCAGTCCCGAATTTTTATCTCGTATTTCTCGGAATCCAGATACTCTTCCTTGCCGGGGATAGGTTCGTGCTCCAGCAATTCAAAGCCGTTGTAGATGCCATAAGTGCTGGACAGCGCGGCGGCGAGTGCTGCGCGGGATTTGAACATCCATGGTTCCCCGCTCTGCAGATGATAGGGTAGGATGTCCGGCGTATTGACGAAGAAATTCGGGCGATAGAAGTCGTGTTCAGGATAGGCCGTCAGCTCATTCAGATATTGCTCAAGTTCCCATTTCTGGGTGCGCCACGTAAAATACGTGTAAGACTGTGTGAATCCGAGCTTGGCGAGACCTTTCATCAGTTTCGGGCGCGTAAAGGCTTCGGCAAGGAAGATCACGTCCGGGTGCTGCAGTTGAATCTCATGGATCAGCCATTCCCAGAACCGAAATGGTTTGGTGTGCGGATTGTCGACACGGAAAATCTTCACGCCCTGATCGATCCAGAACAGCACGACGTCGCGCAGCGCATTCCACAGCGCCCCGGCGTCTTTCGAAGCGAAGTCAGGGTTGACGATGTCTTCGTATTTCTTGGGCGGATTTTCCGCATAGCGCATCGAGCCGTCCGGTCTGCGCTTGAACCACTGCGGGTGCTGCTTCAGCCACGGATGATCGGGCGAGCATTGCACCGCAAAGTCGAGTGCCACTTCCATGTCCAGCGAATTGCATGCCGAAACGAATGCGCGAAAATCTTCCAGGGTGCCCAGTTCCGGGTGCACCGCATCGTGGCCGCCTTCGGCCGCACCGATGGCGTAGGGGCTGCCGGGATCGCCGGCTACCGCCGTCACCGCATTGTTGCGGCCCTTGCGGTTCTTTTGGCCGATAGGATGAATCGGAGTAAAATACACGACATCAAAACCCATCGCCGCCACATCCGGCAGCCGCGCGATGCAATCCTTGAACGTGCCGTGCTGTCCCGGCGTCCGGCCCTGGCTTCGCGGTACCATCTCGTACCACGCGCCGGTCCGCGCCCGCGGACGGTCCACCATCAATGGAAAGAGCTGCGAACGCGTCAGGTCGGAGCGCAGCTGGCTCTCGGCCATGGCGTCCTTGAGTTCGGTTGTCAGCAGCGGCGCGACTTCCCCGGTCTGAAGGTAGGCTTCGCACTGGCGCAGAATCACCGTGGCTGCCCCTTTGCTCCCGGCCTGGGCCTTGGTGAGCATGCCCGCACCTTCGATTGCATCGAGGGTTAAATCGGCACCGGCCTTCTGCTTGAGCTCAAAACCATGGCGCCAGGTTGCGAACTCATCAGTCCAAGCCTCAATGGCATAGACATAGCGGCCAATCGCGTCGGGAACGAAGGATCCGCCCCAGCGGTCGTTGCTGTGAAGCGTCATCGGAACGCGCCGCCAGTCACGGTCGCGCTCGCGTCGCCAAACCAGCGCCGCGGTGATCACGTCATGTCCGTCACGATAGATGTCGGCCCAGACGTCGATCCGCTCGCCGACGACGCGCTTCACGGCAAAGCGCCCGCCATCGATGACGGGATACACGTCTTCAATATGAAAAGCCCCGCCGGCTGCGACGCTCTCGACAATTTGGGTTGTTCTGTTCACGCTGATGCCACTGACATGAGACGACGTCCCAATTCATTGCGGGAAAAGAGACGGTCCGGACATAGTACAAAGCATCGCGGAGGTATTGGTTCCCCCGGAACCGTTTGAGGCTCGATGGAGTTGAACACGCCTATCCTCTTCCTGTATCTCGACAATTTCTACAGAATTTCGCAACGCTTGCCACTCGTTGCGTGCAAACAGCGTGCCGAATGGACCTTTTCGCCAAAGCTGCCGAACGCGGGATCCAGACCGAATTCATCGACGGTCAGGGTAACCGGCGGGTCACCGATGCTGCCGCGCTGGAAATCGTCCTGGATGTCCTACCGGCTCGAGCCCCGCACCGCCTGCTGGGCCGGCCGGTGGTGGTACGGGCGGGGCAGTCCTCGCACACCCTCCTTCCCGAAGCTGTCATATTCCCGCTACGCTGGAAAATCGTTGCCGATCTTAAGGTTATTGCCCAAGGCGAAACCGGCGACCGGGTCATGACATGGCCGTCCGATCTCCCGGTTGGAACTTATCGCCTGCAACTGAGCGATGCGTCTCCATTAAGCGACGAGGTAGCATTTATCGTTGCGCCGGCCCAAAGCTTCGATGGAGACTTCGACCGCTCCTGGCTACTGGCGGTGCAACTCTACAGCGTGAGATCGTCGCGTAACTGGGGAATCGGGGACTTTACCGACCTCGAAGGGCTGATCGACCTGGCCTCCGGGCTGGGAGCAGGCGGGGTCGGCCTCAATCCGTTGCATGCGCTGTTCGATGATCGGCCGGGCGACTGTAGTCCCTATTCGCCGAACAGCCGGCTGTTTCTTAACGCGCTGTATATCGACATCGAAAAGCTCCCGGAGTTTTCGCAGCGTAAGTTCGCCGGCGTCGATGCGATCGCGCGGGTCAGGCAAAGCGGCATCATCGATTACGCCGCCGTTGCGGAGCTGAAATGGCGCGCGCTGCGATCGGTTTTCCCAGCGTTCAAGGCGGGTACGAAAACCGAACGCCATGCAGCCTTTGCGCGATTTTGCGCGGAGCGCAGCCCTTTGCTGTCGCGTTTTGCCTGTTTCGAAGTCCTCAGACATAAATTCAACCGGCCCTGGTGGGAATGGCCGGCAGAGTGGCGATATCCGGACGATGCGCAATGCGCGAAGCTTCGCGCCGGCCCCGACGCCGTCGAAATCGAATTTGTCGAATTCGTCCAATGGATAGCGGACCGGCAGTTGCAGGGATGCCGGGATTTGGCAGCGCGGCGGGGCATGAAGGTCGGGCTGTACCTCGACGTGGCGGTTGGCGTGCAATCCGACGGATTCGACGCATGGAATGAGCAGGTGGCGATTTCCCGCCATCTTGCGGTCGGCGCGCCTCCGGATGCGCTCAACACCGCCGGCCAGAATTGGGGGCTGGCCGGATTCAATGCCGCGGGCCTGGAAGTTCAATCGTTCGAACCATATCGAGAAATGCTGCGCGCTTCGATGCGCCATGCCGGCGCCATCAGGCTCGACCACGTTCTCGGTCTAAAGCGGCTCTATCTCGTACCGCACGGCTTTGCCGCCCATAACGGTGTCTACGTGCAGATGCCGTTCGAAGCGCTGCTGGCGGTGACGGCGCAGGAAAGCGTAGCCAGTTGTTGCGTCGTGATCGGAGAAGACCTCGGCACCGTGCCGGAAGGCTTTCGCGAGCAGATGGCGGAGTGGGGCATCTGGTCGTATCTGGTGATGATGTTCGAGCGCGACAACCGCGGTTCGTTTCGCGGGGTCGATCACTATGCGCCCAACGCCCTTGTTACTTTCAATACCCACGATCTGTCGACCTACGCGGGTTGGCGCGGCTTCAGCGATCTTGCGCTGAAACGGTCGCTCGGAATCGATCCCGGCGAAAGCGACGATGCGCGATGGCATGCGCTGGGGATGCTGACCGATACGCTGCGCCACCATGCCATCGACCATGATGACCTGTACGCGGTTGTGAAATTTCTTGCGCGGACCCGGTCCCGCCTCCTCGCAGTCTCACTCGAAGACCTGCTCGGGGTGATCGACCAGCCCAACATCCCCGGTACGGTCGACGAGCATCCGAACTGGCGCCGCCGGCTGCCGATCGCGGTCGAGGAGATGGCGGCTGCGATCGACGTCGCCGCGCTGAAGGCTGCGACGGGCGGGCGGACGCAGGAAACAACGGTTCAATTCGCAGATCGCCGGTGATCAGATTTGTCCAGCAGGATTGAAGACTACGGCTTGATCGGCGATTGCGAAACTGCCGCGCTGGTCGGCCGCGACGGCTCGATCGATTGGCTGTGCTGGCCCGCGTTCGACTCCGATGCCTGCTTCGCCGCGCTGCTCGGAACGCAAAAGCACGGCCGGTGGAAGATTGCGCCGTGCGATGCTGCAAAGACCACCAGGCGGTATCGCGCAGACACGCTCATTCTCGAAACCCGCTTCGAAACCGCAGGCGGGGCTGTCACGCTAATCGACTTCATGCCGCCGCGCGGGCAGGCCTCCGACATTGTGAGACTGGTTCGCGGCGAAACCGGCTGCGTGAAGATGCGGATGGAGCTGATCATCCGTTTCGGATTCGGCCGCGACATTCCCTGGGTGAAACGCACCGATGAAGGGGCGCGGTTGGCGATCTGCGGTCCCGACATGCTGGTACTTCGCACGCCGGTCGAAACCCATGGCGAAGACATGACAACGGTGGCCGACTTCGAGGTCGGCGCCGGCCAGACCGTGCCGTTCGTCCTTACCTACGGTCCGTCGCACCTGCCCGTGCCGGCGCCGATCGACCCCGAGCAGGCGCTGCGCGACACCGAGGGATTTTGGTCGGAGTGGTCGGGCCGCTGCAGTTATCAAGGCGGCCACCGCGACCTCGTGATGCGCTCGCTGATCACACTGAAGGCGCTGACCTACGCGCCGACCGGCGGCATCGTCGCGGCGCCGACCACCTCGCTGCCCGAAAAGCTCGGCGGCGCACGCAATTGGGATTACCGCTTTTGCTGGCTGCGCGACGCTACCTTCACGCTGCTGGCGCTGATGAACAGCGGCTACACCGAAGAAGCCCTGGCGTGGCATAACTGGCTGCTGCGTTCCGTGGCCGGATCGCCGGCCGATATGCAGATCATGTATGGCATCGCCGGGCAGCGGCGGCTGTTGGAATGGGAAGCGACCTGGCTGCCGGGTTATGGCGGCGCGCAGCCGGTCCGCGTCGGCAATGCCGCGCATGCGCAATTGCAGCTCGACGTCTATGGCGAGCTGATCGATGCGTTTCACCAATGGCGCATGGGCAAAATCGAACTCGATCAGGGAACGTGGGCGCTGGAATGCAAGGTGCTGGATCATGTCGCGGAAGTCTGGGACCAACCGGACCACGGCGTCTGGGAGCGCCGAGGCGACGGCAAGCATTACGTTTCGTCGAAAGTGATGACCTGGGTCGCATTCGACCGCGCCATCAAGAGTGCTGAGAAGTTCGGCCTGGAAGGGCCGCTCGACCGATGGAAGATGCTGCGCGACACCATCTGCAAGGACGTCTGCGATAAGGGTTTCGATGCCGGGCAGAATACATTTGTCGAATCCTATGGTTCGAAACTGTTGGATGCGAGCATTCTGCTGCTGCCATCGGTGGGATTTTTGCCGCCGCGGGATCCCCGGGTCAAAGGCACGATCGAGGCGATCGAACGCCATCTGATGCGGGACGGTTTTGTGCTTCGCCACGATCCCCGCGAAAATTCCGATCCGCAGCGGCCGAGCGAAGGCGCGTTCCTCGCGTGCAGCCTGTGGCTGGCCGACGCCTATGTACTGGCGGGAGAACTCGGCAAGGCGCAGAACCTGTTCGACCGCGTCGTTGCAGTAGCGAACGATCTTGGTCTGCTGGCCGAAGAATTCGATTCAGGGGAGGGGCGCCAGACCGGGAATTTTCCACAGGCGCTGACTCACATCGCCTTGATCAATACGGCACATAATCTCAGTGGCGCTAAGGAGGTGGTTGAGAAGCCGGTTGTGCAGCGAGCGAAGTGATCGCATCATCCTGAGAGGATGCAAGTGTGAATTCCAGAACAGGCTTGCTCAACATGAGGCAATCACATCGCCGGCGATGCGCCCCACACGCTTGCGACCATTCTTCGAGAAACCGCCAAGAGGCCGCTCGTCAGGATGACGTCGGAGTTTGTTTCAAGATAAATTCGATCGCACCGGCAAAACCTTCCTCCTCGTTGGATCTCGTGACATGCGATGACTGTTGCTTGACGTCCTCGGTCGCGTTGCCCATCGCTATGGAAAGACCGCTCTTCTTGAACATCGCAAGATCGTTCTGCATGTCGCCGATGGTAGCTATTGCGTCCGTCGATATGTTCAGACGTCCGGCGATCGTCTCGACGAACGTACCCTTGTCCCGGCCGGGCGGCGTGATATCGAGATAGTAGCTCTGTGACCGGATTGCGGAGGCCTGCGTACCCAGCGCCTTCTGCATTGCGGTCTCGCAGCGTTGCAGCAGCGTCGCGTCGGCGCTGGCGCCGACGATCTTGCAAGCGGTTGCCATGAACGGCGCAAAATCATTCGCGAACGTCGGATCGAATTTGATGGTGTCGCGTTCGTGCGGCACGTATCTGCCGTCGTCGCGGCGAACGATCCACCGCTCGCTGGTGAACAGCCAGACATCGACGCCAAATTCGTCCAGCACCTCGATGCTGCGGCGAACCGCGGCATCAGGGATCAGATGCTGCTCGATCGGATTCAACTGCGAATCGACGATCGAGCTGCCGTTGAACGGTCCAATCGGCAGTGTAATCCCGAGCGGCTCGATCAGAAACCGCATGCCGCCCGGCGGCCGGCTGCTGGTGATAGTGAAGCCGACGCCGCAATCGTGCAGCCGCCGGACCGCACGCCGGGCGCCGTCGGTCAAACGCTTGTCGTGGGTCACCAGCGTGCCGTCGACGTCGGAGACGACCAGCGCGATGCGGTTCATGATTCGCGCCCGTCGCGGGAGCGCTGATTTGTGGGACCGGGCTTCAGCTTGCCGACAATGTCCTCGACGATCATGTCAACCGGGGCGTCGATCGGCGCGTCGATGACATTCTCATCCGGGCTCGGCGGCTCCAGGGTCCTGAACTGGCTGTCCAGAAGTCCGGGCGGCATGAAATGATCCTTTCGTACGGCAAGGCGGCGCGCGATCAACTGCTGCGTTCCATTGAGAAAGACGATGCGCACGTCGTCCCGCCCCCGCGTCAGGACATCGCGGTATGCCCGTTTAAGCGCGGAACATGCGATCACGAGGTGGCCAGCGTCTCCGCATACCCGCTCGATCTCATCGGCGATGGCGTTCAACCAGGGCCAGCGATCGGCATCGGTGAGAGGATGCCCGGCGCTCATCTTCTCGACGTTGCTTTTCGGATGAAACCGGTCGCCGTCCTCGAAGGTCCAGTGCAATCGCTCCGCAAGCCTGCTCGCAATGGTCGTTTTGCCGGAACCGGATACGCCCATAACGACCAAAGCGCATGGCGGCTTGTCGCATTTTTCAGCCACGGAAATTCTCCGGCAACGCCGCGCGATCTGCCAGCCAGGTCGTCTCGCCGACGGAAGCCGCACGCCCTGCCGGGAGGTCTTCGCCCGCCAACACCCGGCTCACAATGGCGCGCTTGTCCTTGCCGCTCACTTCGAACAGCATTTCGGCGCAGGAGGCGAGCGCGGGCAGGGTCAGCGTAATCCTCGGCACGAACGGCTCGACATGGGCCTCAGGGACACTCACCACCCAGCGCTCCGTTTCCGCCACAGCGGGATATCCCGGAAATAATGACGCCGTATGACCGTCGGGACCTATGCCCATCAGCACGGCGTCGAACAAGGGGCGCGCCGGATCGAGCCGATCGGCGGAATAAAAGGACCTGAGCCTGGCTTCGTACAGCCGAGCCGATTGCTCCGGAGTTGCGGCGTCGGTAGGGATGGCGTGGATGTTGGCAGGCGGTGCGCAGTGGTCGAGAAAAATCCGGCGCGCCGCACCCATGTTGTTGAGGGGGTCGTCCGCAGGTACAAAGCGTTCGTCTCCGATAAACCAGTGCACGCGATGCCACGGGATCCTCGTCCGATAGGCGTCGGTTCCGAGCAGTTCATAAAGCCGTTTTGGAGTGGCTCCGCCGGTCAGGCAAATCGCGATGCGGGCGCTGTTGAAGTCGATCCTGGCGATCACGCGTTCCGCGGCAATGTTGGCAAGCGCCTCTGCATCGGCAACCACGATCATCCTGCGACTGTCATCAGCGATCATGCGATCCGACCGAACTTCCGCCAGTTACGGCCGTCGCGCGTCAGCAAGGCTTCAGCATTGGCCGGCCCTTCGCTGCCGGCCTCATAGCGTTCCAGTCCATCGGCACCCGCCTTCTTCCATGCATCGAGGAACGGTTGCACCGCCTGCCACCCGGCTTCGACGCTGTCGGCGCGCTGAAACAGAATATTGTCTCCGATCATGCAGTCGTAGATCAGCGTCTCATAGCCAGTGCTCGGTTCGGCTTTGAAGTAATCCTTGTAGCGAAATTTCATCTCGACGCCGTCGATGGAAATCGTCGGGCCCGGCACTTTGGTGTTGAACTGCAACGCGATGCCCTCGCTCGGTTCAATGCCCAGCACGAGGTAATTCTGCGACAACTGCTCTACCGGCGTATTGCGGAACATCGCGAACGGCGCCTGCTTGAATTTGATCGCAACCTCGGTGCGCTTGGTGCCCAGCGCCTTGCCGGTGCGCAGATAAAACGGTACGCCGGCCCAGCGCCAGTTGTCGATGACGAGTTTCAAGGCGACGTAGGTTTCGGTGGTGCTGTCGGATTTGACGTCCTTAGTGCTGCGATAGTCGGTAATGTCGGCGCCGCCGATCCGGCCGCCCCAATATTGGCCGCGTACCGAGTTCTGCAGCGCATCCCGCTCGCTCCAGGTGTGGATCGCCGCCAGCACTTCGGCCTTCTCGGAACGAACCGCATGTGCATCGAACCGTGCAGGAGGTTCCATCGCGACCAGCGACAGCAGTTGAAACAGGTGGTTGGGCACCATGTCGCGCAGCGCACCGGTGGCGTCATAGAAGCTGCCGCGATGCCCGACGCCCAGTTTTTCGTCGACCGTGATCTGGATGTGATCGATGTGATTGCGGTTCCAGATCGGTTCGAACATCCCGTTGGCGAAACGCAGCACCAGGATGTTTTGAACGGTTTCCTTGCCCAGATAATGGTCGATGCGGTAGATCTGGTGCTCGTCCATGATCGTCAGCAGTTCACGGTTCAACGCTTTTGCAGATTCGAGGTCGGTCCCGAACGGTTTCTCCACTACCAGCCGCCGCCATGTCTGCCCGTCTTCCCGGAGCAGGCCGGCGCGTCTGAGTTCGCGCGCGACCGGCGCGAACGCATCAGGCGGGGTTGCCAGGTAGAACAGGCGATTGCCGCCGGTTTGTCGAGTGGCTTCGAGTTGTTCGATCTGCGCTCGCATCCGATCGATCGAGCCGGGATCGGTTGGATCGCCAGCAATACAGGTTACGCATTCCAGCAGGCGTTCAGCAACGGCGTCATCGACCGGGCGGGTTGCGAATTCGCGCAGCCCTTTCATCAGGCTGTCGCGCAGAGCCCCGCTTGACATGGGCTTGCGCGCAATTCCGACGACACAGAATTTGTCGGGCAGCAGGTCGGCGGCCGCCAGATTATAGAGCGCGGGCGTCACCAGGCGGTGGGTAAGGTCTCCGGTAGCGCCGAAGATGATCATGGAACAGGGTTCGGGTTTTCGCTGATTCGAGGGATCGGTGGTCATAAGCGTTAAGCCTTTGGCTTGATAATCTCGGGCGCAGACTGGCGCGCCGCGTCGGGATGCTGCTGCGGCTCCTTATGGCCGCCAAAGCCGGCGCGCATTGCCGAGAGAATCTTTTCTGCGAAGGTGTGCTGCTGCCGCGAACGGAATCGCGCGAACAGCGCCGCCGTAAGCACTTCGGCCGGCACCGCTTCATCGATCGCGGCGTTGACGGTCCAGCGGCCTTCGCCGGAATCCTCGACAAAGCCAGAATAACTATCGAGCGTATGGTTTTCGGCAAGCGCCGATGCGGTGAGATCGAGTAGCCATGACGGAATCACGCTGCCGCGCCGCCATACTTCCGCAATGTCGGCGACATCGAGATCGAAGCGATGCTCCGCAGGCAACGCATCGATGCCGGCGTTCTTCAGAATATCAAAACCCTCGGCGTAGGCCTGCATCAGACCGTATTCGATGCCGTTATGCACCATCTTGACAAAGTGGCCCGCACCAACCGGGCCGGCGTGGATATAACCCTGCTCGATGCGCGGATCTCGTCCCGTGCGTCCTTGCGTGCGCGGGATATCGCCTGGCCCCGGTGCCAGCGTCGCGAAGATCGGATCGAGCCGGTCGACGACGGCCTTGTCACCGCCGATCATCATGCAGTAGCCGCGATCGATCCCCCACACGCCGCCGCTGGTGCCGACATCGAGATAGTGCAGACCGAGCTCCTTGAGCGCCTTGCCGCGCCGGACGTCGTCCTGCCAGAAGGTATTGCCGCCATCGATGACCGCGTCGCCGGTTTGCAGCAGGTTGGACAACGCATCGATGGTTTCTTCCGTGATCCGGCCCGCCGGCAGCATCACCCATACCGTCCTTGGCCTGTCCAGTTCGTCAACCAATTTCTCGAGCGTGGCGGTCCCAACCGCGCCGTCGGCGGCAATCGTCGCCACCGCCTTCGGGTCCTTGTCATAGACGACGGTACGGTGCCCATTTTTCATCAACCGCCGGACGATATTGCCCCCCATCCGGCCAAGGCCGATCATGCCAAGCTGCATTGCCGCGCTTCCTCGTTTCATGGAGCAAACCTGGACCGCTCTAATTCAATGCGCTGATGATCGCGGCGTTGAGCATTGCGAGTCCGGATTTCAGGTCGCCTTTCAGATGAACTCGCAGTGCGCGCCGGCCGCGGTCCGTCAGTACCTCGAAATCGCCGCGCGCCTGCGCCGCCTTGATCACGCCGAAGCTCGCTTTCTGACCCGGCACGGCAAGATCCGCGGCATCGTCGGCGGTGATTTGCAGGAACACGCCGCTGTCGGGCCCGCCTTTGTAGGCTTGCCCGGTGGAATGCAGAAAGCGCGGCCCGAATTCCGCGCAGGTCGCGACCCGGCGCCGATCGCGAACCGCAAGCCGCATGTGCTGCAGCAGCTCGATATGGCGGGGATTACGTTCGATGTAGGCGAGCAGGGCGACATAGTCGCCCGGCCCGGACCGGGCGAACTGCGCTTGCAGCCAGGAATCGAGATCGCCGTCGGCGCCGGCCTTGCGCAACGCGATTGCATTGACTGTATCGGTGTAGAGGTCGGCCTGCGCCGTAGACAGGACCGGCTGTTCTGCGGGCAGCGTGCCGGCCTTCTCGAATGCGGCGACCAATTCGCGGGTCTTGATCTTGGCGGCTTCGACATCGGGCTGATTGAAAGGATCGATGCCGATAATGGAGCCGGCAACCGCGGTCGCCATCTCGAAGCGGAAAAACTCCTGGCCGATATGGTCGATCGATTTCAAGTCGATGCGGACAATCGGATGCCCCGCCTTTTCCAGCTCGGCGAGCCTGCCGTCGTGTTTCGGGTCGTTTTCGCCCTCGGTGCGCAAATCGATGAAGAACCGGTCGTTTCCGTAAACGCTGGGGTCGCCAAGCTCTTCGCCATCGATCGGAATCAAACCCTTGCCGTCCTTTCCGGTCGACTCGGCGATCAACTGTTCGGCCCAGGCGCCGAAATCGGCAATTTTTTGCGACGACAAAATCGTCACCTTGTCGCGGCCTTCAAGCTCGGCCGCGCCGAGGGCGAGGCCGAGCTGTACGCCTGGGTTTTCCTTTGGCGGTACGTCGGACCCGCACGACCGCACCATCGCCAGCGTTGCGTCCAGTATCTTCTTAAGATCGACGCCGGCCGCGGCGGCCGGCACCAGTCCGAATGGCGACAATACCGAATAGCGCCCGCCGATCGTCGGATCGCCGCGAAAGATGCGTGCAAATCGCAGATCTCTTGCGGCCTTTTCAAGGGAAGAATCCGGATCGGTAACCGCAACGAAATGTCCCCCGGCGGCGCCGGCGCCGATTGCGTTGCTCACCTGCGCGAAGAAATAGTCCTTCATCACGTTAGGCTCGGTAGTGCCGCCGGATTTGCTGGAAACGATGAAGAGCGTTTTGGCCGTATTGACCGCGTCGCCCATCGCGCGCACCTGCGCCGGATCGGTCGAATCCAGCACATGCAGCTTTGGGAAACCGGGCCTTTGTCCGAACGTTTTCGCGATCACTTCCGGCCCCAGGCTCGATCCCCCCATTCCGAGCACGACCGCGTCGGTAAAACCCTGCTGCTTTACCCAGTTTGCAAACCCCTCGTAGTCCGCCAGCTTGTTTTGGCTGGCGGAGGCGCTGTCCAGCCAGCCCAGCCATTTGTCTTCATCGCTTCCAGTCCAGACCGACCTATCGTGCTGCCACAGCCGGCGGATCTTGCCGGAGGCGCGCCATTGTTCGGTGCTGGTTTCAACCGCTTTGGCAATCGTCGCGCCGAGGGCAAGTTTTTGCTGATCGATCCTGCCGGCGATCGCCGCCGCGCGTTTGTGGGCCACCGCGCCGTACAGCTTGTCGGCGGCGTCGGCAAACTGCTTGACGCCGTCCTTGACCAGATCGGCGGCGATCGCATCGAGCGAGATACCGGCCTTTTCGAGGCCTGCGAGCGTCTGCCTGGCGCTCTCGATGTCCTCTTCCAGGCTGTCGCGCACCTTGCCGTGATCGCGAAACGCATCGAGCGTCGCGGGCGGCACGGTATTGACGGTGTTTTTGCCGATCAGTTCCTCGACATAGCGTACGTCGCGATACTCCTTGTTCTTGGTGCCGGTCGAAGCCCACAGCAGCCGTTGCGGTTTTGCGCCTCTGGCTTGCAGCTTCTGCCAACGCGGTCCGGAGAATAATTCCCTGTAGTCTTGGTACGCCATTTTGGCGTTTGCGATCGCGACTTTTCCCTTCAAGGCCTGAAGCCGCGCCTTCTCGGTCGGATCATTGGCTTTCGCAATCCTCTCGTCGAGCTGCTTGTCGACGACGCTGTCGATGCGGCTGACAAAGAAGCTGGCGACGCTGGCGACACGAGACGGATCGCCGCCGCCGGCAATGTACCGTTCGAGGCCGGCAAGGTAGGCTTCGGCGACCTGTACATAGACCTTTTGCGAAAACAACAACGTGATGTTGATGCTGATGCCCTCGCCGATCAGATGCTCGATCGCAGGAAGCCCCTGCGGCGTCGCAGGCACTTTTACCATCAGATTATCGCGCCGGACTTCCTTCCAGAGACGCTCGGCTTCGCGGATCGTCTCCTTGGTGTCGAGGGCGAGATACGGCGAGACTTCGAGACTGACGAACCCGTCGTCCCCCTTCAGGCGATCGTAGACCGGCCGCAATACGTCGGCGGCGTGCTGAATGTCCTGGACTGCAAGCTGCTCGAACAATTCGGCGACCGGACGGTCGCCGCTTCCCAGCGCTTCGCCGATCGCGCCGTCATATTCGTCCGAACTGCCGATCGCCTTTTCGAAGATCGACGGATTGGACGTGACACCCTTCACGCCGTCGCTGTCGATCAGTTTTTTGAGGTCACCCTTGGCGATGAAGCCGCGGGCCAGGAAATCCAGCCAGACCGCCTGGCCGTGCGCTTCGAGTGCTTTGACGGAATTCATGGTGCCTTGTTCTGTTCGATGTGATGCAGGGCTGCTTCGGTCCCGCCAGGGAAACGCTGGCCACGGATGATGCGGCTGTGGTGTTACGCGTCAGGTGCGCACGCGTTCCATCATGACGCGTTTTTGAACACGCGTCACCGTCTGTGCCGCTTTTCGATGCGGCTGGCCCGGCGGTCTCGGCGCAAACCGGCGGAACGCAATCAACGCAGGCTGGCGTTGAACCTGTCCAGTGCCGCCGAGCCCGGACAAAGTGCCGCCTCGTCCAGTTGGTTGAGCGGCGTCTGCACCGTGTCGAGGTGCGCATGCAGGTCTTCCGCCTCGGGGTCGACGTAGAGCAGGCCGGTGACGACTTGGCCCTTGGCGGCGTGCTTTTGCAGGAACGCCAATGCCGCAAGACGGTCATGCGCCTCATAATCCGCATCGAGCTTGCGCAGCGCCAGCCGGGTGCCGTCGTGCTGTTCGACGATCTGTACCGATCCCGGCGCGTAGTCGACGGTGATCGGATCGCGGCCGCTGATGACGTCAAGACGGTTCACTGCGTCGTTATGCTCCCGCACATAATCGAAGCTTTTGGTCGACCCGGCATGGTTGTTGAAGGCGACGCACGGGCTGACCACGTCGATGAACGCCGCGCCCTTGTGCCGGATGGCCGCCTCGATCAGCGGCACCAGTTGGGCCTTGTCGCCGGAAAAACTCCGCGCCACGAAGCTCGCGCCAAGCTGCAGCGCGATCGCCACCAGGTCGATCGCGTTGTCGGTATTCATCACGCCTTTCTTGGATTTCGAGCCGCGGTCGGCGGTGGCGGAAAATTGCCCCTTGGTCAGGCCGTAGACGCCGTTATTCTCGACGATATAGGTCATGTTGACCCCGCGCCGGATCGAATGCGCAAACTGGCCGAAGCCAATCGATGCCGAGTCGCCGTCGCCGGATACGCCGAGATAGATCAGGTCGCGGTTGGCAAGATTGGCGCCGGTCAGCACCGACGGCATGCGGCCGTGAACCGAATTGAAGCCGTGCGAATTGCCGAGGAAATAATCGGGCGTCTTTGACGAGCAGCCAATACCGGAAATTTTGGCGACGCGATGCGGCTCGATCGAAAGGCGGAAACAGGCTTCGATGATCGAGGCGGTGATCGAATCATGGCCGCAGCCGGCGCACAGCGTCGAGACCTTGCCTTCATAATCGCGATGGGTATAGCCGAGGTCGTTCTTCGGCAGGCCGGGGTGCTGGAATTTCGGTTTGGCGATGTAGGTCATGACAATACCTTCCGTCCATGTTTCGTTATGGCGGGGCTTGTCCCGGCCATCCGCGTCCTGGCCGCGAAGCAAGACGTGGATGCCCGGCACAAGGCCGGGCATGACGACTGATAAACCGAGCCCGTCGTCACGACTTTACCTTCCGCAGCGGCCTTACCTTGAGCTGGGCCTGGTGGTCGCCTATGGCCCCGGCGATGAAGCGCGCGGTGATCGGCGTGCCGTCGTAATGCAGGATCGGCACTAGCCGGACCGGGTCGATGCCGTTTTCATTAACGATCAGCGAGCGAAGCTGGGCGTCGCGGTTCTGCTCGACCACATAAACAAAATCATGTTCGGCGAGGAAGCTCGCGACGCTGGAGTGGAACGGGAAGGCGCGGATGCGCAGGCGGTCGAGCTGGTGCCCGCGCGCCTCGAGCAGCCCGATCGCCTCGTCCATCGCCGGCGAGGTCGAGCCGTAGTAGATCACGCCGTATTTGGTGGGCTTCTGCGCATTGGCCTGCAACGGCCGCGGCACCATATCCTGGGCGGTTTCGAATTTGCGTAACAGCCGCTGCATGTTGTCGGCGTAGACCGCGCCTTCCTCGGAATAGCGTGCATAACGGTCGCGCGAGGTGCCGCGGGTGAAGAACGAGCCCTTGGCGGGATGGGTGCCGGGATAGGTGCGGAACGGGATGCCATCGCCGTCGACGTCGAGATAGCGCCCGAAGTCGCGGCCGTCGTCCAGCATCTCGGCCGTCATGACCTTGCCGCGGTCGTACTGCCTGGCATCGTCCCAGCGCAGCGGATGGCAGAGCCGGTGATTCATTCCGATGTCGAGGTCGAGCATCAGGAAGATGGTGGTTTGCAGGCGTTCGGCGAGATCGAACGACTGCGCCGCGAATTCGAAGGCTTCAGCGGGGTCTTCCGGAAACAGCAGCACGTGCTTGGTGTCGCCGTGCGAGGCGTAGGCGCAGGCGATCACGTCGCATTGCTGGGTGCGGGTAGGCATGCCCGTCGACGGGCCGGCGCGCTGAACGTTCATGATGACGGCCGGAATCTCGGCGAAATAAGACAGGCCGATGAATTCCGTCATCAGCGAGATGCCCGGGCCGGAGGTCGCGGTAAAGGCGCGGGCGCCGTTCCAGGATGCCCCGATCACGATGCCGATGGAGGCAAGTTCGTCCTCGCCCTGCACGATGGCGTATTTCGCCTTGCCGGTTTCGGGATCGTGGCGCAGCTTCTTGCAATGGCTGGCGAAGGCGTCGGCGAGCGACGACGACGGCGTGATAGGATACCAGGCGCAGACGGTGGCGCCGCCATAGACCGCACCGAGCGCCGCAGCACTATTGCCCTCGATGAAGATGCGGTCGCCGACCTTGTCGGCTTTCCTGATCCGCACGCCGATCGGACACTTCAGGTTCTTCAGCGCCCAATCGCGCCCGAGGTGCAGCGCATGGACGTTTGAGGACAGCAGCTTTTCCTTGCCCTTGTACTGCTCGGCGATCAGTTGTTCCACCAGCTTCGGATCCATGTCGAGCAGGGCGCACAGCGCGCCGAGATAGATGATGTTCTTGAACAGCTGGCGCTGGCGCGGATCGGTGTAGGTCGAGTTGGTAATGGCGGTGAGCGGTACGCCGATCACGGTAATGTCGGCGCGGAACTTCGACGCCTGCATCGGCTTGGTCGAATCGTAGAACAGGTAGCCGCCGGGCTCGATCGAGGCGACATCCTTTTCCCAGGTCTGCGGGTTCATCGCCACCATCAAATCGACGCCGCCGCGCGCGCCGAGATGATTATCCTCCGTGACGCGAACTTCGTACCACGTCGGCAGGCCCTGAATGTTGGAGGGGAATACGTTGCGCGGAGAAACCGGCACGCCGTGGCGCAGGATGGAGCGGGCAAACAATTCATTGGCGCTCGCCGAACCGGAGCCGTTGACGTTGGCGAAGCGAACGACGAAATCGTTTACGCTGCTGATCGGGCTTTGGACTGACATGATGGTCCCGCATGAGTCATATCGATGAGATATTTTTGCATATCCCACGCGCCGGTAGGACAACGTTCGGCACACAGGCCGCAGTGCAGGCAGACGTCCTCGTCCTTCACCATCACCCGCCCGGTTTTGAGGCCGTCGGCAAGATAGAGGGCCTGCT
Organism: uncultured Bradyrhizobium sp.; assembly: GCF_964252615.1. Classification (NCBI taxonomy): domain Bacteria; kingdom Pseudomonadati; phylum Pseudomonadota; class Alphaproteobacteria; order Hyphomicrobiales; family Nitrobacteraceae; genus Bradyrhizobium; species uncultured Bradyrhizobium sp. The sequence continues at coordinate 76,194 of NZ_CAXUNQ010000003.1, read as the reverse complement.
CGGGATGTGGCGAGGGCGCCTTCAGCCGCTGCCGCAGGTCGGCTTCCTCTCCATTCTCGGTGAAGGTGATGCAATCCATCGGGCAGATGTCAACGCAGGCGTCGCATTCGATACACAGGGGAGCGGCGAACACGGTCTGGATGTCGCAATTCAGGCAGCGCTGCGCCTCGCCGAGCGCGAGCTTGACGTCGTAGCCGAGTTCGACTTCGGCCCGGATGTCTTTCAGCGCGACGACCTTGTCACGATGCGGCACCTTGAAGCGTTTGTCGCCGGAGATGTCGTTGTCGTAGCTCCACTCGTGGATGCCCATCTTCTGCGATGAGATGCGCACCTCGGGAAGCGGGCGCTCGGTGATGTCCTCGCCGGAGAGCAGCTTGTGGATGGAGAGCGCGGCGTCATGGCCGTGCGCCACCGCCCAGATGATGTTTTTTGGTCCGAACGCGGCGTCGCCGCCGAAGAATACTTTTGGGTTGGTCGAGGCCATTGTGGTCTTGTCGACCACCGGCATGTTCCACTTGTCGAACTCAACGCCGCAATCGCGCTCGATCCACGGGAAGGCATTCTCCTGGCCGACGGCCACCAGTACGTCATCACAGCCGATGGTCTGGTCCGCTTCCCCTGAGGGCACCAGCTTGCGCCGGCCGTTGGCGTCGTATTCGGCCATCACCCTTTCGAAGGTAACGCCGGTGAGCCTGCCGTTGTCGTGCGTGAAAGCTTTCGGCACCATGAAATTCAGGATCGGAATGTCCTCGTGGATGGCGTCTTCTTTCTCCCACGGAGAAGCCTTCATCTCCTCAAAACCGGAGCGGACGATCACTTTGACGTCCTCGCCGCCGAGACGGCGCGCGGTACGGCAGCAGTCCATCGCGGTGTTGCCGCCGCCTAGCACGATCACGCGGCGGCCGATCTTTTCGACATGGCCGAACGATACGCTGGAAAGCCAGTCGATACCGATGTGAATGTTTTTCGCAGCTTCCGTGCGGCCGGGAATATCGAGTTCGCGGCCGCGCGGCGCGCCGGAGCCGACGAAGATCGCATCGTAATTTTCGCCGAGCAGTTTTTTCAGGCTGTCGACGCGGTGGCCGCCTTTGAACTCGATGCCGAGGTCGAGGATGTAGTCAGTTTCTTCGTCGATCACCGAATCCGGCAGGCGGAACTTTGGTATCTGCGTCCGCATCATCCCGCCCGCCTTGGGGTCGGAGTCGAACACTGTGCAGTGGTAGCCGAGCGGCGCGAGATCGCGGGCGACGGTGAGGGAGGCGGGCCCGCCGCCCACGATCGCGATGCGCCTGCCATTCTTCGGCGACGGCTGCGGCATGAGATGCCTGACGTCATCCTTGAAATCGGCAGCGACGCGTTTCAGGCGGCAGATCGCAACCGGTGTTTCCTCGACGCGGCCGCGGCGGCAGGCCGGCTCGCAAGGCCGGTCGCAGGTGCGGCCGAGAATTCCCGGGAACACATTTGATTTCCAGTTGATCATGTAGGCGGCGCTATAGCGACCTTCGGCGATCAACCGGATGTACTCGGGCACGGGCGTATGCGCGGGGCAGGCCCATTGGCAATCGACAACTTTGTGAAAGTAATCGGGAGCCGAAATATCAGTCGGTTTCATTCCTACCTTGCCCGCGAGGATGTGACGATCGACGCGGCCCTTGATGTTTCCTGAACGCTCATAACCGGCGTTCTTGTTGTGCTAAGCTATATCATGGGGTTACTGAATCGGCGCCATTCAATATGATCGGCGCCGCACTTGAAAGCCATTTTTACTTAATTGTCATTTCGCCGTTGGTCTGGAACCCTGCGTTAATACCGGCCTGTTCATGTGGCAGTGCAATATATTTGTGATGCTTCACCCGCAAGCTTCGATCGGGATGTCGGTCTTCGCCAGATCCCACATCAGATGGTAGATGCCTGACGAAATCACGGTTGCAGGGTTGAAACCGGCGGCATCGGCAAAGCGCGTTGCAACAATCGCCGAGACGGTACTCATATGCGTCCCGTCGACCAGGATATACCAGTCGCCCGGCGCCTGGGCTGATGGTCGACGATGTGTCGTTGATTGGTTTGGAAAGCTCCGGATCGCTTTCGATCAGGTGCATGGAGATGATGCCGTCGAGCCCGGCCGGGTCGAGCTGATCCGTCAACACCGCGCGCAACGTGTCCTTGCTTTCCGCGGAGGGGCGAAGGCGGACGATGCCCAGCGCCGCGCCGCGGCCCTGTCCGCGGCTGATCGTGACATGGGCGACGGCGCGAATCGTGTTTTTGAAATGCGCCAGAGTCGTTCTCGACCAGGGGGTTGGATTCGCCAGTACGGTGCGATAGGCCGGACTGTCCAGCACGGCAAAGGTTTCGGTGGAATAGAGGCAGAGATATTTCGGGCTCGCCGCGTGCGCGACGTAGCGCCGGGCTTCAAGAAAGCCGTCGATCGCGACGCGCTCCTGAAGATGCTCGCCATCGTACCAGAGATTGAAGTCGCGCTCGTTGGCCGGATCGACGTCCATCGACGTCAGCAGCATTCCCTTTCCGGCCAAAGGCATTTGCGAACTCCTGGTCATGCTCAAACCGTCATCCTTCGAGACGCGCGCAAGCGCGGTCCTCAGGATGACGGTGTTGCGCGTTGCTGCAAACTCCCGCCGGGCTGCGAAGCGAGGTCGGCAATGGCTTTCACCACCGCGTCCCTGACACCGGAATCGTACAGCGAGTGACCGGCGCCTTCGACGATGCGAATCTCAGCATCCGGCCACGCCGCCGCCAGCCCATGCGACGTCGACGGGGGGCACAGCAAATCATAGCGGCCCTGCACGATGATGCCGGGAATGCCCTTCAGCATTCCAGCGTTCGCCATCAGCTGACCTGGATCCATGAAACAATCATGGTGGAAATAATGCGCTTCCATGAACGGGGTCGAAGGTAACGGGCGGGTCGATCTGAGAGAAGCAAAATCGAGCCGCGTCCGTGAAGGCGCATGTTCGGATAGAATCCGCTCAGTGTCATGCCATGCGCGGGCAGCCGGGCCATGCACCGCAGGATCGGGGTCGAGAATTCGACGCCAATAGGCGTCGAGCGGTCGCTTAAGTTCCGCCGGCGGCAACAAGCCGAAGAAATCGGCACCCAGACCGGGATGCAAACGGGGCAGGGCCTGCAGAAAGGCCTGTTCCAGTTCGGCCCGGGTGCCGAGAAACGTCGCGCGCAGCACGAGGCCGCTCACGCGCGCCGGATGTGCTTCGGCGTAGGCCAGCGCCAGCGTCGCACCCCATGAACCACCGACGATCATCCATTGTCGCAATTCCAGACTTTTGCGGATCGTTTCCATGTCCGCGATCAGATGAGACAACGTATTCGCTTCAAGGCGTCCCTTCGGCCGGCTGCGTCCGGCACCGCGCTGGTCGAACAACACCGCATGAAAGCGCTCGGGGTCGAACAGCCGCCGGTGATCCGGCTGGCAACCGCTGCCGGGCCCGCCGTGCAGATAGACGGCGGGAATACCGTCGCCGCGTCCAACGGTTTCAACATAAATCTCGTGGCCGTCGCCGACCGGGAGAAGCTGCGATGTCAGCGGCGCGAACGGATCGGGCCGGTTGCTGGCGGATTTACCCGCCTCGGCGTCAGGCGCCATATTCGCCGCCTGGCTCGGGGCTGCCGCCGGCAAAATTGCGGTAGATGAAACGGCTGTTATCGGCGGCAGCCTCGAACTCGGCGGCCTTGAAAATCTGCTCGTGCATCGGCGACAGCGTGCAGGCCGGATCGGTATTGCCGGCATCGCCGGTCAGCGCAAAAGCCTGGCAGCGGCATCCGCCGAAATCGATTTCCTTGAATTCGCAACTCCGGCACGGCTCGGGCATCCAGCCGGTGCCGCGATAGCGGTTGAAGGCTTCCGAATTCTGCCAGATCCAGGCGATCGAATGATTGCTCCGTACCGACTCGAATTCGAGACCGGTGATGGTTTCGGCGGCATGGCAGGGCAAAATCTTGCCCGACGGCGAAATGTTGAAGAATTGACGTCCCCAGCCGCCCATGCATTTCTTCGGCCGCAGCGCGTAATAATCGGGCACCACATAGTCGATCGCCAGGATGCCCTTGAGCCGTATCTGCGCTTCTTCGACGATGCGGCTGGTTTCCTCGATCTGTTGCAGCGTCGGCATCAGCGCGGCGCGGTTCTTCAACGCCCAGCCGTAATATTGCACATTGGCGATTTCGAGCCGGTCCGCATCAAGGTCGACCGCCATCTGGATGACGTCGGACAATTGATGCAGGTTTTGCCGGTGCATCACGGCGTTGACCGTGAGCGGCAGATCGAGTTCGCGGGTCCAGCGCGCAACTTCGAGTTTTTTCTGGTGGGAATTCTTCAGGCCGGCGACGCGATCGGCTACCACGGGCTCATTGCCCTGGAAGCTGATCTGCACGTGACATAATCCGGCATCGGCCAGTGCCTTCAGTTTTTCCTTGGTCAGCAGCACGGCTGAGGTGATGAGATTGGAATACAGTCCGACATCGCTGGCGTGCTGTACCAGTTCAACCAGATCCTTGCGCGCGGTCGGTTCGCCGCCGGAAAAATGAATCTGCAGCACGCCGATCTCGGCGAGTTCGGTAAGAACCTTTTTCCATTCCGCGGTGGTGAGTTCGCTGCGGCCGCGCTCCAGTTCCACCGGATTGGAGCAATACGGACATTGCAGCGGGCAGCGGTGCGTCAGCTCGGCCAGCACCGCGAGCGGAATGCCGAACGTTTCCGCCGTCGAACCGCCCCGCTCCATGATCGCCAGCCCATCCGAAGGATCGACGGCGACAGGGCTGGCATCGGTCAGCGTCGGGCTCATGACGTGTTCTCCCGCGCCTCGGTCAAAAATCCCTTGTCGGCCAGATCCTGCAGCATGGCGATGACGTCGGCGCCGATCGCCGTGCGATCGGCGGTGTATTTGCCCGCGAGCTGGTCGATCATTTGCGCGACGCTGCGCGCTCCGTCGCAGAGCTGTAGGATTTCGACTGCAATCTCGTCGGGCGCAAGCACGCGCTCGGGCGCCAGGATCACCCAGCGCTGCCTGACCTCGTCGAACCGCAGCTTGGCGTGGCGGGGCAACACCGGCCGGCTGGTCTCATCGACGCTGAGGTTGCGGCTTCGTAAGCCTGGCATCGGTTCGCCTTCAGTTTGCCGCGGGAACGAATGCGCCCGGCGGGACGTGGCCGTCGACATAGGCATGATACAGCGCATCGAGCTGAACCCATAGCACGTTGGTCTTGAAGATCAGAGCGTTGCACACCGCCTCGCGTTCCGCCGGCGTGGTCGCATGCTCCCTGACATATTTCAGGGCAAAATTGGCGTCGCGCGGAGCCTGTTCCAGGCGTCGGCTGAAATAGCGCATGATGTCGGGATTGACGAAGCTGTAATGCTTCAACATTCCCGAAATCCGCTCTTCATGCAGGTTCGGCGCGAACAGTTCGGTAAGGGAGGAGGCGATGGCTTCGAGCGGCGTCTTGTCGCGGACGAAGTGGACATATGCATCGACCGCGAAACGCGTCGCCGGCAGGATGCCTTCGGCGGACTCGACGTAAGCGCTATCCAGCCCCAGCCCTTCGGTCAGTTTCAGCCAGCGCTCGATGCCGCCTTCGGTGTCGGCGTCTCCGTCGTGATCTTCGATTCTGTGCCGCCATTCGAGGCGGATGCCCCGGTCGCGGAACCGCGAGATCACCACTGCATCCTTGATGGGAATTGTACTCTGGTAGTAGTAGCGGTTTAGCGCCCAGGCCTGGACCTGTCCCTTGTTGAGCTTGCCGCCGTGCAGCAGATGATGGAACGGATGCAGGCTGTGATAACGGGTCGCGCCGATGTGGCGCAGCCTCGCCTCGAGCTGTTCCGCGTTTTGCAGCGGCACGCGTTCGGCAGGCGAGAGGGCGATCGTTGCGTTCAAAGTGCGATCTCCATGCCATCGGTGGGAATCTCCCAGCCGGCGCCTTCGGCAGCCCTGCGTTCGGGGGAGTCGTGCAGCAGCGCCGGGTTGGAATTATTGATATGTAGAAAAATCTTCCGCTCGATGCCGAGATCGGTCAACGCCGCGATTGCGCCGTTTTCTCCGGACATCGAAATGTGTCCCATGGCCTGTCCGGTCTTGGCGCCGAGGCCGGCCGCAATCAATTCGTTGTCGCGCCAAACCGTGCCGTCGAAGAAAATCAGCGATGCGCCGCCAAGGCGCTGTTTCAACTCCGGCGTTACCTGCGCGCAGGCGGCCAGAAAATAGAAATGTCTGCCGGTCGCTTTGTCGCTGATGCGCAGGCCGAGCGTGTCGCCTTCTCCGTCATCTCCAGCCGGGTGGGTTTTGCCTTCCAGGTACCACGCGCGCTTGCCCGCGACCTCAAAGGGTAGAATTTCGATGCCGGACGGTCCGCCATTCGGCAGGACCGGTTCGAACACCTCGCCGATTGAAATGGGTTGGCGCTGCACGTTTTTCTCGCTGAGCACGTTGAAGATACTATTGGCCTTCAGGATCGAGAGTACGCGCGGATGGGCATAGATTGCGAATGGCGAGCCTTCGCGCATCGACAGCAGTCCGGCGACCGCATCCACTTCGCCGTTGGTCAGGACGACGCCGGCGATCGGGCTATGACGAAGGCTTCCGGCGCGTGGATGAAGCTGCCGCGTCGCGGTCAATTGCTGGCGCAAGTCAGGCGAAGCGTTGATGAGGAACCAATGTTCGCGGTCGGCGCTGATCGCAATCGAGGCCTGACTGCTTTGAAGCTCGGGCCGCGCGGTCCGCGATGCGTTACAGACCCGACAACCGCAATTCCACTGCGGAACACCGCCCCCTGCCGCGGCTCCCAGAACGACGATGCGGAGCATGACCCGTCTCCGGGGCGGAGAAAGCATTTCGGAGGTGGGCTGCCGCCTGGGTGCAATTCCGACGAGGAATATCACCGCAAGGTGCAGACCACCTCCGTTGAATGCGTTCTAACGCAGGCGCCTACTTGCGAGCCGCGCAGGCATACATGTTGATTTCCATGCCGACCGGCACTTCGACGATCTTCGGCGTCTTCCAGGACATTTTCAGTCTCCTTCTTCTTGATGGGGAACGATGTTCGCCCTCTCAGATAAAGTAATGCGCTTCTGGAAGTTCGCCAGTGAATAATTTTGTCGCAAGGTTTTATTGCGTTGCAAAATAAATTGCTGCTGTCTTGACGATTTCCCTGTGTAGTCAACCAGTTCCATATTATAATGCTGCGTTGCGATAATTTCTGCGGTTCCAGCCGCGGCCATATGACCGACAATGAATACCTGAATGTCGTATTCGGTGTCCCGCGCGGCAGTTGTTGGCTCGAACCTGGTGTCCCTGATGCCGCGATATTTCTTCAACACCCGTATCGACAAGGAATTGATCCTCGACCCCGAAGGGGAAGATCTACGGGATCCCGATCATGCCTGGCACGTGGCGCGGACCACGATTCGAGAGATCCTGAAAGCCGAAGGTGGGCAGGCGAGCCTGCTCAATGCGATTCTGGAAGTGACGGACGACGACGGCGAGATCGTCATGGAATTTCCGTTTGCCGAAGCCATCCTCAATCCGTCTGAAGATGCCGAGACCAGGCACTGAAGATGGCAGCGCGTGCCCGCTTTGATGTTTTCATTGCACAGCAACGGCAAAATATTGGAGAGTGCGAACAGGAAGGCCACTGCCGTTCGTTCGGCCCGGATAAGGACTTCCACGCAAGGGAGGATTGACATGATCTACTCGACCGCAGGCCGCGCTTTGCTCGCGGGTGCTTTTCTCGGTGCGTTTACGCTCGGAGCCGCGGCGCAGCCCGCGGCTCCGGCTCCGGCTGCGGAACCGGCGCCGGCAGCGGTTGCACCGGCCGCAGCGCCTGTACCGGCCGCGGCGCCTGCGCTTCCCCCTGGCTCGCCACTGATCGGGCGTCCGGCCGACAATGAAGCGGCGGCCAAACTGGCGCCGGTCGCTCCGCCTCCGATCGCCGCCGCTGCGGACAAGCTGCCGACGGCGAAACTCAAGGTCCCCTCCGGCTTCAACATCGAGGTATATGCGGCTGGGATGGCGAACGCGCGTTCGCTGGCCGAAGGCGACAAGGGCACCGTGTTCGTCGGCAGCCGCCTCGTCGGCAACGTCTATGCCATCTCCAACAAGGACGGCAAACGATCGGTCAAGACCCTGGCCTCGGGTCTTTATCGGCCCAACGGCGTCGCTTTCAAGAACGGCACGCTTTACATCGCCGAACTCTCGAAGGTCTCCAAGATCGAAAAGGTCGAGGACAATCTCGACGGTTCGCCGAAGCCGACGATGATCTATGACGACCTGCCCAAGGATGAAGCCCATGGCTGGAAGTTCATTGCTGTCGGGCCCGACAACAAGCTCTATGTTCCGGTCGGCCAGCCCGGCAACAACGTGCTGCATGACGACGCCCATGGCCAGATTCGGCGAATCAATCTGGATGGCAGCGGCGCAGAAGTGATCGCGCGTGGCGTTCGCAACACCGTCGGCTTCGACTGGAATCCGGAAACCAAGCAACTCTACTTCACCGACAACGGCCGCGACTGGATGTCCGAAGACGTTCCCGAGGACGAACTCAACCGCCTCACCAAGGTCGGCGAACATTTCGGCGCGCCGTATTGCCTGCAGGGCAATATCGTCGATCCGGAATTCGGTTGGGGAAAATCCTGCGCCGACTACACCGCGCCGGTCGGCCTGCTGGGTCCGCATTCCGCAGCCCTCGGCATGCGGTTCTACACCGGCAGCATGTTTCCGAAGACCTATAAGAACGCCATTATCGTGGCGCGGCACGGGTCGTGGAACAGGTCAAAGAAAGTCGGCGGCGACGTCATGGTCGTCAAGCTGAACAAGGACGGCACGGTGAAATCCATGGAGCCGTTCATCACCGGCTTTCTGGAAGACAACAAGTACATCGGCCGGCCGGTCGACGTGATGCAGATGAAGGACGGTTCGCTGCTGGTTTCCGACGACTGGAACGGCGCGGTGTACCGCGTCACCTACGGCAAGCAGAAAGTGGCGGCGCATTAGGTGGCCAAGATCGTCATTGTGAGCGAAGCAAAGCAATCCGGCGGCCGCAAAACTGGATTGCTTCGTCGCCTCGCTCCTCGCAATGGCGGAATTGCCGGGACCGACCGATGAAAAAGATGATAACGGCGCTGGCGTTGGTGGCGTTTGCTTTCGCCGCATATGCCGAAACGTTCGAAGAACGCGTGGCGCCGTGCCTTGCCTGTCACGGCGAAAAGGGGCAGTCCGAGACGGAAAATACCCCTTCGCTGGGCGCGCAGCAGGCGCCTTATGCGCTGATCCAACTGTTCATGTTTCGCGAGAAGCTGCGCGTTTTCGAGCCGATGAATGAGATGGCGAAGCCGCTTACCGACGACGACCTTCGCACATTTTCCGACTTTCTCGCCAAATTGCCGAAGCCCGCGCTGTCGGCCGATCCCGGCGATCCGGCGCGGATGGCGCGCGCACAGGCCTTGGCGCAGCAGCATCGCTGCAACACCTGCCACAACGCCGACTTTTCCGGCAAGGACAATGTCCCGCGCATCGCCAACCAGCGCGAGGATTATCTCGCCAAGACGCTCGGCGAGTACAAGGACAACCGCCGCCACGGCTATGACGGCAGCATGGCCGACGTGATGGCCCCGGTGACCGCAGCGCAGATCGCCGATCTGGCCTATTTCCTCGCCCGGCTGCGCTGACATCGCCGTCGCGGCCGCCGCTGGCGCTGTCGTCGGCGCGACGCTACAACTCGGGCCGATCACGGAGTTTTTCGATGCAGGATATCTGGCGTCTGCCGGCTCAAGAACTTGCCATCCTGGTCAGGTCGAAAAAGCTGTCGGCGATGGATGCGGCTACCGCAGCGCTGGCCCGGCTTGATGCAGTCAACCCAAAGATCAACGCCGTCGTCGACCACTGGCCGGAAGACGTGCTGGCACAGGCCGAGGCCATCGACGCGGCGATCGCGCGTGGTGAACATGTGGGTCCGCTGGCGGGCGTGCCGGTCACCGTCAAGGTCAACATCGACCAGCAGGGCTTTGCCACCACCAACGGCCTCAAGCTTCAGCGCGACGTCATCGCCAAGACCAACAGCCCTGTGATCGACAATCTGCGCAAAGCGGGCGCCGTGATCCTTGGCCGCACCAACTGTCCGGCGTTCTCCTATCGCTGGTTCACCACCAACCTGATCCATGGCGACACCAAGAACCCGCGCGATCCCGGCATCACGCCGGGCGGTTCATCCGGCGGCGCCGGGGCCGCGGTCGCGGCCGGCATCGGCCACATCGCGCATGGCACCGACATTGCGGGCTCGATCCGTTATCCGGCCTATGCCTGCGGCGTGCATGGATTACGCCCGACGCTGGGCCGCGTCGCCGCCTTCAATGCGTCGCTGCCGGAGCGCACGATCGGTCCGCAGATCTCGGCGGTATCGGGCCCGCTTGCGCGAACCATCGGCGATCTTAAGGTTGCGCTCGCGGCGATGTCGGAACAGGACGTGCGCGATCCGTGGTGGGTGCCGGCACCGCTCGAAGGGCCGGCACGAGCGAAGCGGGCGGCGCTGTGTCTTGCACCGGACGGTCTTGAGCCCGTAGCTGAGGTAAAGGCTGCCGTCGCCGATGCCGGCAAACGGCTGGAGCGCGCCGGATGGACGGTTGAGAAAATTCAAAATACGCCGCCGCTGCGCGAAGCGGCGGAGCTGCAAACAAGGCTGTGGCTCGGCGATGGTTATGAGGCGCAACTGGACGCGGCCGAGCGCGAGGGCGATCCCGGCGCGCTGGCGTGCTTGCGGGGCAACCGCGCGAAAGTTCATCCCTTCGATGCGGCCGCCTTCTCCAGGACGCTGGTGCGGCGCGCGACGTTGACGCGGGAATGGCAGCTATTCTTCGAGACCTACGCCGTGCTGCTGATGCCGGTATCCGGCGAACTGCCATTTACCGATGGGCTCGACCGGCGCGACGAGACGTCGTTCGCGCGGGTATGGCGCGCGCAGATGCCGCAGATCGGCATTCCCTTCATGGGGCTGCCTGGGCTGACGGTCTCCACGGGACTGGTCGGACGCGTACCGGTCGGCGTCCAGGTCGTTTCCGGCCGCTACCGCGAGGATCTTTGCCTCTCGGCGGGCGAGGCCATCGAGGCTGCGGGAACGCCGGCGTCGCCGGTCGATCCCGCCGGCTAAATTTGTACCGATGCGGGATGCAGGAAGACGATGACGACGGTTTTTGATTTTTTGGCTGTGACACTTGGCGGCCAGGAAGCACCCCTCCGGCAGTTCGAGGGTCAGGTTCTGCTGATCGTCAATACCGCCAGCGCTTGCGGATTCACGCCGCAATACAAGGGTCTGGAACAGCTTCATAACGAATTGTCACCGCGCGGCTTTTCGGTGCTCGGGTTTCCGTGCAATCAGTTCGGGGGTCAGGAACCCGGCAATGCGGAGCAGATCGAACAATTCTGTACGCGCAATTATGCCGTCACGTTTCCGGTGTTCGCGAAAATCGATGTAAATGGCGTCAGCGCCCACCCGCTGTATAAATATCTGCAGAGCGCGAGGGCAGGATTGCTCGGCCCCTCGATCAAGTGGAATTTTACCAAATTTCTGATCAATCGTCAGGGCAGGGTTGCCGGACGATATGCGCCGACCGTAAGACCTGAAAGTCTCACCAGAGAAATCGAGGCACTGCTGTGAACGAAAACAACGACGCGACGAATGACCAACTGCCGGATCGCCTGTCGACCGACCCCAAAAGCCCGTACTACAACGCCGACCTGCTCGCGCGCGACATCGGCATCCGCTTCAAGGGCATCGAGAAGACCAACGTCGAGGAATATTGCGTCAGCGAAGGATGGGTGCGCGTGACCGCCGGATCCGCCAAGGACCGCTACGGCAATCCGCTCACCATCAAGGTCCACGGTCCGGTCGAGCCGTATTATCGCGGTGAGGGTTGACCCTGTTATTGCAGCGCCGCGGCAGTTATGGTCGGTCCAGATCAGCCAAAAGAGACGCTTGAATGAACGTGCTGCCGCTGCGCCCTGACGTCGAGACCAGGTCTGCGTCTGAGACAGCGGCTGCCATGATCGAAATCGATCATGTGTCGCAAATTTTTAAGGCCTCCGGCCGCCAGAGCCACCTTGCGATTTCCGATATTTCGCTTGTTATCGGAGAGGGTGCCTTCGTCTCGATCCTCGGACCATCCGGATGCGGCAAGTCGACGCTGCTCTATATTGTCGGCGGTTTTGTCAGTCCGACCGAGGGTGTGGCAAAGGCCAAGGGCGCTGCGATCACCGGTCCCGGTCCCGATCGTGGACCGGTGTTTCAGGAATTCGCGCTGTTTCCCTGGAAAAACGTGCTCGGCAACGTCATGTACGGCCTGCGCCAGCAGGGCGTGCCGCGCGCGGAAGCAGCAGCGCAGAGCCGGCGGCTGATCGAGATGGTCGGCCTCAAGGGGTTTGAGAACTTCTACCCAAAGGAATTGTCCGGCGGCATGAAGCAGCGCGTGGCCATCGCGCGCACCCTGGCCTACAAGCCGGCGGTGCTGCTGATGGACGAGCCGTTCGGCGCGCTGGATGCGCATACCCGCACCCGGCTTCAAAACGACCTGCTCAACATCTGGGAGCGCGATCGCAAGACCGTGCTGTTCGTCACCCATTCGGTCGATGAAGCCGTATTCCTGTCGGACAAGGTCGTGGTGATGACGCGGGCGCCGGGCCGCATCAAGGCGATTGTCGAGATTGAATTGCCGCGCCCGCGCCGCCGCGCCGAACTGCTGCTCGATGCGCGCTACCAGAAATACGTCGTCGATATCGAGGGGCTGATCGACGACACCGGTGTCGACGAGATGCATCCGTGATCGCCACGCGCGCCCTGGTCTTAAAGTCGGCGCCGCTGCTCGCCGTCGCCGGGCTGCTCGGCATCTGGCAGGTCGCCGCACTTGTCCTTGCGGCCGACAGTTTCCCGTCGGCATTGGACGCGATCCGCGCCATCCCGGCGATCCTCGGCGACCGCGGCGACCTGATCAACATTCTTGCATCGCTTCGGCGCATGGCGATCGGTCTCGGCCTTGCGGTGATCCTCGCGATTCCGCTGGGGCTGATGATGGGGCGCAGCCGCGCCGTGGCATCGTTCTTCAATCCGCTGCTGATGGTGATCTATCCGGTGCCGAAGGCGGCGCTGATGCCGGTGATCATGCTCTGGCTCGGCGTCGGCGACGTCTCCAAGACGCTGGTGATCTTTCTCGGCGTCAGCCTGCCGATCATCTATCACAGCTTTCAAGGCGCGCGGGCGGTGGAAGAGAAGATGCTGTGGTCCGGTGCTGCGATGGGAATGTCGGCGGCGCAGCGCATGGCGCGCATCGTGCTGCCGGCGGCGCTGCCGGAAATCCTCACCGGGTGCCGCACCGGACTTGTGCTGGCGCTGATCACCATGGTGACCAGCGAAATGATCGCGCGGCAGTCCGGCGCCGGAAATATTCTGTTCAATGCGCTGGACATGGCGCAGTACGACACCGTGTTCGCGATGATCATCATCATCGGCGCCATGGGCATCTTTCTCGATGCAGCCTTCGAAAGGCTGCGCCGCGCCTTGGTCAAATGGTCCGAGCCGCGCTTCGACCTTCCCGTGAGCTTCTCGTGAATGCGCGCAGGTTGTCGGCCGATGTTTTGCTCGGCGTCGCGCCGATCGCGTTGCTGGTCGCGCTGTGGCAGGCGATCACCGCATTCGGCTATGCGCCGGCGTCCCTGCTGCCGCCGCCCGGCCTGGTATTCATGCGCCTGGCGCAGCAACTTGTCTCCGGTGGATTCCTGCACGAAATCGGCGCGACGCTGTTTCGACTGTTCGCGGGATTCTCGATCGCCGTGGTGCTCGGCGTCGGTATCGGCCTCGCTGCGGCGGTGAACCCCGCCATCAATGCCGTGGTCAGGCCGGTGGTGCGGGTGCTGGCGCCGGTGCCGAAGGTGGCGCTCTATCCGGCGCTCTTACTGCTGCTGGGTTTCGATCACGCGTCCAAGATTACGCTGGTCGCCGCCGACGCTTTGTTTCCGATCCTGCTGTCGACCTACTACGGCGCCTCGACGGTGGAACAGAAGCTGATCTGGTCGGCGCTTGCCGCGGGAACGCCGCGCGGGCAGATATTGTTCAAGATCGTTCTTCCCGCGGCGATGCCGTCGATCCTAACCGGCTGCCGGATCGGCCTCGTGATCTCCTGCATCGTGGTATTTCTGGCCGAGATGATCACCTCGACCGACGGCCTCGGGCACCTTCTGGTCGCCGCTGCACGAACGTTCCAGACGGTAGACATGTTCGTGCCGCTGATCACGATCTCGCTGTTGGGACTGATCCTCAACGGCCTGCTGCACGGCGTGCGGACGGTTCTGCTGCGCGGCTTTCCGGAGGCGTGAGCGGCGCCGGCCCCAACCCATCGTCCCTGTGCAGGCAAGGCCCCATAACCGGCGTTTATGATCGAACAGGCGTTGCAACAGCTCCGCTTGGGGCCGATGCGCCGGTGGCTATGGACCCCGGCCTTTGCGGGACGACAATAGGAAGGTCTACGACGACCGCATATCCAGCAAGCGCCGCTCGCCCCTGAGCAGCTTCTTTACCGCGCTCGACGCCGCGACCTCGCCCTGGTTTGCATAAGCTTCGTGGTTTTTCTCGATATCCTCGAGACGATAGAGATAGTTGACCATGATACCGGCGGACTCGCGCAATCCTTTCGGCGAGACGTCGCCGAGCCAGTCGATCCGTTCCAGCCTTGCGCCGTTGCCGAGATGAAACCGCGCCACCGAATCGATCAGCCGGCCTTTCGCCGTGCGGGCTTTAAGAAAATAATACGCGGCAAGCGGCTCAAGCAGGGAACGCAGTTGCGCCGCCAGTTGCGGGTCGGCGGCCCAATCGGGCTGCGCCAGCTTGTCGAGCAGCAGCCGGTCGTCCTCGGACAGCGGAAGGTCCTCCGCATTTTTCAGCCATTGCATGAAGCCCGGCACCGGCGAAAGCGTCACGAAAATGTCGAGCTTCGGCAGTTCGCGCCGCAGTTCTTCCACCACCTGCTTGATCAGGAAATTGCCGAAGGTAATTCCGCCCAACCCGCGCTGGCAGTTCGAGATCGAGTAGAATACCGCGGTACGGGCGCGCTCGATCGGAACAGGCTGCCGATCTTCGGCAAGCAGCGGCGCGATGGCGCCGGGAATCTGCTCGGTCAGCGCGACCTCGACGAAGATCAGCGGTTCGTCGACCAGCGCCGGATGAAAGAATCCGTAGCAGCGCCGGTCGACCGGATCGATACGGCGGCGCAGATCGTCCCAGTCGCGGATTTCATGCACCGCTTCATAACGGATGATCTTTTCCAGAATGATGGCCGGCGTCGACCAGTCGATCTTTCGCAGCACCAGAAACCCCCTGTTGAACCACGATGACAGCAGATGCACGACGTCGCGGTCGAGCGCGGCGAGATCCTTATGGCCGTCCTTGACGTCGAGCAGATCGGCGCGGAGCGCGACCAGTTGGCCGGTGCCGCCCGGCGCACGATTGAGGCGGCGGAACAACTCCTGCCGGCGCGGTTCCGACGCAAAGTGCAGGTCGCTGGCGCCGTCACCGGTCGGCCGCGCGCGCCAGGCCTCGATCGCTTGTCGCAATCTTTCCTGGTCGGGGCCATAGGCGTGCGCCAGGGTCTTGAAAAACGAAATGCGGCTGGCCTCGTCGAGGTCGCCGTAACGATCCAGCACCTCACGCGCCATCGCGGTGCCCGACGCTTCGCCGGCGCCGGACAGCAGCGCGTCGCACAGTTCGATCAGATCGGACGCGTCCTGCCCGGCGTCCGACGGACCGGCGCGGCGCAGCAGCGTGCGGCCGCGTTCGGAAATCGAGGCGAGGAGGTCGGAGAAGAAGTCGTTGCTCATGAGCACCAATCCCGAGTGGCCGGCAGCGCGCCACGTCAAGCCAATATACCGCACTCGAAAGCGTATTGCGCGAGCATTTGAGGCATGAAAGAGTTGCTGAAGGCAATTCCCAGCGAGCGACCATCGCGGGGAAATGGAATCTGGGGGATTTAAGATGATCGGATACGCATTCAAGCGTGGCATCGCGGCCGGTGCGGCGATATGTGCGCTGATGGTCGCCACCTCGGCCAGCGCGCAGCAGACGATCCGCGTCGGCTGGACTATCCCTGCGGAAGAATCGAAATACTGGATGATGAAGCGGCCGGCGGAATTTCCGGACATCGGCAAGACCTACACTATCGAATGGGTGCAGTTCCAGGGAACGGCGCCAATGACGCAGGCGCTGGCGGCGGGAGCGCTGGACTGCGCCACGCAGTCGCCGCTGGCACTGGCGCAGGGAGCGGTAAACGGAAACCTTAAAGCATATATCGTGGCCCAGCACGTGTTCGAAAAGCCGGGCGGCTTCTCGGTGTACTGGGCGGTCAAGGATGATTCGCCGATCAAGACCATCGGCGATCTCAAAGGCAAGACGATGTCCATCAACACGCTCGGCTCCGGCATCTACGGGCCGATGGCGATCCTGCTGAGGCAAAACGGCGTTGATCCGGAGAAAGACATCAAGCTGGTCGAAATCGGCTTCTCGCTTTCGGAGGACGCGTTGCGCTCGGGCCGTGTCGATTCGGCCGTAATGAACCAGCCGTTCGCAGCCCGCGCGGAAGCCAAGGGCGGGGTGCGCAGGCTGTTTTCACTGTCGGAGCAGCAAAAGAACATCGTTCACATCCTCGAGGCCTGCCGCGCGGAGTTGGTCGACCAGAATCCGGCCGTGGCAAAGGCCTATGTCCGCGACATCACGCTCGGCATGAAAAAGGCGCTGGAGAATCGCGATGAAACCTTGAAGGTTGTCAATGAGGTGATGAAGGCGCCGCTTCCGGTGCTGGAAACCTACCTGCTCAAGGACAATGATTTCGGCCGAGACCCCGGCGCCGCGCCGAATTTTCCCGCGATCCAGATCATGTACGATACTTTCACCGAAACCGGACTGTTGCCAAAGAAAATGGATGTCGGGCAGTTCAAGCATCCGACCATCGTCGCGCCGATTAAGTAGGCGCAAGCGGCGAACGTAGGATGGGTTGAGCGCAGCGAAACTCATCGCAACACGTCACCTAGAATGACGGATTTCGCTGCGCTCAACCATCCTACGCGCGAATTGGAGACACCCATGCTTGCGGATCGCATCGAGGCGAAGTGGATCGACGCCTTCTGCGAGATCTTCGAGCGTTGCGCGGTCAGGCGCGGCGACACCGCCGCGATTCTGTCGGAAACCCAGTCGCGCGCGCTCAACGTCCATCTCGCCGAACTGGCATTGCTGCGGCTGGGCGCAAAACCGTTTCACATCGTCGTCCCGACGCCGCGCAACAGCCAGATCGTGCCGGTGCGATCTACCGGCGCCTCCGAGGCGATCCAGCGCCTCGCGCCGGTGGTCGCGGCGCTGGGACAGGCGGGCTTCGTGGTCGATTGCACCATCGAGGGGCTGATGCATGCGGCGGAAACGCCGGAGATACTTAAATCCGGCGCGCGCATTCTGGTGATTTCCAACGAACATCCGGAAGCGCTGGAGCGGATGCGGCCCGACCCGGCGCTCGAGACGCGAGTGCGCGCGGCTGCGAAGATGTTGCGGGCCACGCGCCGCATGCGCGTGACGTCCAAGGCCGGTACCGATCTGGACATCGACATGACCGGCGCCTCGACGGTCGGCGTGTGGGGGTGGACCGATAGGCCTGGCACGCTGGCGCATTGGCCGGGCGGCATCGTGGTCAGCTTCCCCAAAGCCAGGACCGTCAACGGCACGCTGGTGATGGCGCCGGGCGACATCAACCTCACCTTCAAGCGATACCTCACCTCGCCGATCAGGATGACGTTGACAAACGACTACGTTACCGAGCTTGCGGGCGAAGGTACCGACGCCGAGCTGATGCGCCGCTATCTCGCGGCGTGGGGCGATCGCGAAGCCTACGCAGTGTCCCATGTCGGTTTCGGCATGAATCCCGCAGCGCGCTACGAGGCGCTGGCGATGTACGACCAGCGCGATACCAACGGCACCGAACTGCGCGCGGTTGCCGGAAATTTCCTGTTCTCGACGGGAGCCAATGAATTCGCCGGCCGCTACACCGCGGGACATTTCGATTTGCCGGTGATGGGCACCACCATCGAGCTCGATGGCACTGCGGTCGTGCGCGACGGCGTGTTGCAGGATGCGTTCGAGTGAACCCGCAAGTTCGCATGGCCGGGACAAGCCCGGCCATGACCAAAGTCAGAGCACCGGGGGCCGCGCCAGGCCGAAATGCCGGAGCATATCGACCAGCGCCGCGAGACGCTGCTCGCGATAGGCGTCGATATCCTTGCCGGCATAATCGAGGAAACCGGCGCCGGTGCGCATGCCGATGCGGCCTTCCTGCATGTTGCGTGAAATCACCTCGGGCGCGCGATAGCGGTCGCTGTGCAGCGCGCCTTCGAGATAGCGGCTGGCATAATAAAGAATATCGCCGCCGCCCCAGTCGATGAATTCCAGGAGGCCCATGGTCGCATAGCGGAAGCCGAAGCCATACTTGATCGCCTTGTCGATATCCTCAGGACTGGCGACGCCTTCCTCCACCATCCGCGCGGCTTCGTTCATGGCGAGCGCCTGGATTCGCGGCACGATGTAGCCCGGCGTCGCTGCGCACACGACGGGCACTTTGCCGATGCCTTCGAGCAATGCCTTGACGCGCCCGATGATCGCGGGATCGGTCGCGGCGCCTGGCGACAGCTCGACCAGCGGGATCAGATAGGCGGGGTTGAGCCAGTGTACGTTGAGAAAGCGCCGGGGACGCTCGACGGCGCTGGAGATGTCATCGACAAGAATCGTCGAGGTGGTGGACGCAATGATGATTTCGGGGCGGACAAGTTTCGAGGCCGCCGCCAGTACCTCGCGCTTGAGCTCAACCAACTCTGGGACGCCCTCGAACACGATCGCGACGCCGCCAAGCGCAGCGGCGCTGTTTTGCATGGGCGCCACTGTGACTCGTAAAGCGACAGCATCAGCGTCGCCGTCGGTCAGAAGACCCAACCGCGCGAGACTTCCGAGCGTTCGGCGGATTTCGCCAAGCGCCTCGCTTTCGAGTTTTGCGAACTCTTTTGCAGACCGGGGCTTGACGTCGATCAGCATGACCTGGTGACCGGCATAAGCGAATGCCACCGCGATGCCGCGGCCCATGCGGCCGGCGCCGAGGCAGGCGATGGCGGGGCGGGCGGTCATCGGCGAAAACCCTCGCGCAGCAGCTGTTGCAGGCTGCTGCGATCGAGGCCCCCGAGCCCGAGACTTTGCAGCGTCCGTCCGCTCCGCATGAAATCCTCGCCGCAGATCGCGCCGCCGAGTGCGAGGAACGATCTTGCCAGCGGCGTGGAGACGCCGGCAAGTCCGGCAACCGAAACCAGGAATGATAGGCCGAGGCGCAGGTCTTCGCGCATATAGCGATGCTCCGCCAACACGATGCGCTCGCGCCAGTCGCCGGAATCGGTGAGCCGGCCATGCGAGTCGCGGCCATACATCCATTCCTCTCCTTCGCGGGCGTAATGATGCGCCAGCGGAAAGTGCGGGGCGCCATAACCGAGACCTTCGCGCACCGCGATGCGCTCGGCGTCGAGCGCGTCGGTGACGCGGCGGATCGATGCTTGCGTGCCTTCCTTGTGGATATCCCAGCGCTCGAAATGCTCGATCGGTCCGGCATTCATCACGATCAGCGGCGGATGGATGATCGGCCCGGCATTCATCAATGCGCCGGACAGCGCGTCACCGCAGGGTTCGACGACGCCGGGAAACGCACGTCCGATGACACCGAGCGCATGATCGGCATCTGTTAGCGGGAACACGCCGACCGGCAGCCGTTTGGCGCGGACGGCGATGGCGACTTCGAGCGGGCCGTGCTTGCGCGCCAGCCAGGGCAGGGTGCCGGTTTCGGCGAATGCGACGGTGGCATGATTGCCGGCGTCGTGTGCGGCTTTCGCAAAAATGACGGAGCCGAATGTCGCGGGCGGCAGGAATACGACCTGTCCATCGCTGAGATGCGGAGCAAGCCGGGCCGCGATATCCTGCTGCGCAAAAGCAGGGGCGGGGCACAGGATCATCTCGGTGCCGCGGACCGCCCCGGCGATGTCGGTCGTGGCCAGCGCGAGCCGTACCTCGCGGCGGCCTTTGGCATCCTTGACGACGATGCGCGAGCCGGCATCGCGATGCGCGTCCACTATATTGCTATCGCGCCGCCACAGCCGCACCTCGTGGCCCTGCAGCGCAAGATCGCCCGCGGCCGCGAACGAGCCGTTGCCCCCGCCGAGCACCGCGATGCGCATTTGCCTCGTCATGGCCGGGCTTGTCCCGGCCATCCACGTCTTTCACTTCGCGAAACAGAAAGACGTGGATGCCCGGCACAGGGCTGGGCATGACGACCGTGGGTTAATGCAGTCATTCCTCGCCCGCCATCTCTTTCAATCTGAAATGCTGTACCTTGCCGAGCGCGGTGCGAGGCAGTTCCTTGACGAACACGAATTCGCGCGGCACCTTGAAGCGGGCGAGCTGAGCCGATAGGTGCGCCGTCAGCGTCGCCGCCTCAACTTGGCGTCCCGCGCGCCGGATCACATAAGCCACCGGCACTTCGTCCCATCTGGGATCGGGCCTGCCGATCACGCCGCAATCGGCGACATCGGGATGTTCGAGCAGCGCGCGTTCGATTTCCGCCGGATAGATGTTCTCTCCGCCGGAGATGATCATATTGTTCTTGCGGTCGTGCACGAAGAAATAACCATCGGCGTCGCGGCGGCCGATGTCGCCGGTGCGAAACCAGCCGTCGCGGAGCGCCTTCCGCGTCGCCGCCTCATTGCCCCAGTATTCGAAGAACACGTTAGGGCCGCGCACTGCGATTTCGCCGGGGGTATCCGGCGGCAATTCGATGCCATTGTCATCGAACACCGCCGCCTCGCAGCACAGGCCGGGGAGGCCGGCGGAGCCGGCACGACTGAGATCGCCGCCGAGCGGGGTATAGACCGCGATCGGGCAGGTTTCGGTCGAACCATAGACCTGCAGCACCGGCACGCCGCGCGCAACAACGCGTTCGATCAGGTGCGGCGGCACGATAGTCGAGCCGGTGGAAACCGCTTTCAGGGAGGACAGGTCGGTGGCTGCCCAGCCCGGGTGATCGGTCATGGCCTGGATGGTCGCGGGTACCAGCACCGTCAGTGTGGGTCGCGCGCGCGCGATCGCCGCAAGTGCGGCGTCGGCCGTGAAACGCGAATGGATCGTCACCGTGGCGCCGGCATGCAGCGCCGGGGTGGTCTGGATGTTGAGCCCGCCGACATGAAAGAACGGCAGCACCGTCAGCACATGATCGTCCGGATTAAGGCCATGCATGTGCTGACTCATCACGCCGTTCCAGAGCAGCGCCTCCTGCCGCAGCACCGCGCCCTTGGGCCTTCCGGTGGTGCCGGAAGTGTAGACGATCAGCAGCGGGCAGCAGAGATCGACCTGCGGACCGCGGCTGGCGCCATGCGCCTGCGCCGGCAGCACGCCGAACCTGTAACCCTGCGGCGGGGTGAAATCCAGGCCGACCGCGAGGGTGCCGGGCAAGCTTTGCGCGAGCGCGGGCAGAATTTCCGCGAACGCCTGTTCGAGCACCAGCACCTTTGGCGAGGCGTCGGACAGGATGAACAATTGCTCCGCGGCGGCAAGACGCCAGTTCAACGGTACCAGCATGGCGCCGAGCCGGGCGCAGGCATAGAGCAGCACCAGATAGTCCGGCCGATTGAGGCTCAGGATCGCGACCCGGTCGCCGCGGCCGACGCCGCATCCGGCATTCAAGGCGCGCGCGGTTTGCTCGATGCGCGCGTGAAACGCCCGATAGCTGAGAGTCTGATCCTCAAAAATGGTCGCGGGCTTGTCCGGCGTAAACGCCGCGTGGCGCGCGATGAGATCGGAGAGGTCCAAGGTCAGCGACGTCCTGCAAATCTTTCAACAAGTACGACCTCATCCGGAGGAGCGCGCTCGCGCGCGTTTCGAACGATGGGCCACAAATCGCTGTATTCTTCGAGACGCGGCGAAGACGCCGCTCCGCGGGATGACGGCGTCAACAAATTCACGCGTCCGTCTCGCCGTTTTCGTACAACGCCTCGCGGCCGATGCGGTCGAGGCAGAGTTCGGCGGTCCACGGCAGCATCAGCGAGCCGCAGCGGCTGTCGCGATAGATGCGCTCCAAGCCCAGCGATTTCAGCATCGCCTGGCCGCCACAGGTGCGGATCGCCAGCGTCGCGATTTCGTTGGCGCCCTCCATCGCGGAATATTGCGCGGCGTAGGCGCGCAGCACCTGCTCCTTGGTCGGATTGGGGCCGGCCTCGGTTACCGCCTGAAACCAGACCGCCTTGATCTGCTCCAGTCTGATCTGCATCTGCGCGACCGCGATCTGCTTGGTCGGATACATTCGGCGCTTCACCGGCGGCGTACCCGGCATTTCGCCGCGCAGATAACGCACCGTGAAATCGTAAGCGGCCTGCGCCAGGCCGATATAGGTCGGCGACAGCGTCAGGAACATATGCGGCCAGCGCTGAGCCGCCTGGAAATATACGCCGCGCGGCATCAGCGCGGCATCCTCGGCCACAAATACATCCTTGAAAAGGAGCGTGCGCGACACCGTGCCGCGCATGCCCAGTGGATCCCAGTCGCCGACCACGGAAATGCCATCGGCTTTCGCAGGAAGCGCAAGATACAGCGTGTTGCGCCGCGAGGCCTTCTCGCCTTCCGCGATCTCGGTGCACAGCACGCCATAATAATCGGCATGGCCCGACAATGATGCAAAAATCTTCTTGCCGTTGACGATCCATCCGCCCTTGACCGGTTCTGCTTCGGTACCGAAGGCGACGCCGCCTGCCGCGGCGGCGCCGCCTTCCGAAAACGGCTGCGAATAGATGGCGCCGTCATCGACGATGCGTTGGTAATGTACCGCACGACGCGCCTCGTGTTCGGTGCGGGTCGCGGCGTCCATTTCAAGATCGTCGGCGAGCGGGCCGGACCACAGCGTCGAGCAGACATGCATGTTCCAGGTCAGCGCGGTGGCGCCGCAGTAGCGGCCGATCTCGGCGGCCGCGATGGCGTAGGTCCGATAATCGGCGCCGAGGCCGCCATGCTGTTTCGGTATCGCGATGCCGAGCAGGCCGGCGCGGTGCAGATCCCGGTAATTCTCCGTCGGAAAGGCGGCCTTGCGATCGTAGTCCGCGGCACGGCCTGCGAACACGGTCTGTCCAAGCCCGCGAGCAATGGCGATGATCGCGGCCTGTTCGTCGTTGAGCCGAAACGCGCTGGGATCGAAGATGGGCGCGTCCGGTACCACGCTGACCGAGCCAGTCATGACGGCAGTTTGCCCGGTCACGCGTCGGTTCCCGTGGCAGGCGAGACCATGCGGAGAAAATCATCGAGGACCGCGTTGAATTCACCAGGCTGTTCAAGCGCAACCAGGTGCCCGACCCCCTCCAGTTCGACATAGGTCGCGTTTGGAATGAAGCTCGCCATTTTCTTCACCATCGGCGCGGGTGCATTCTTGTCTTTGGTGCCGGAGATGACCAGCGTGGGAACCCTGATCTGCGCCAGCGATTTGCGCAGATCGAACCCAAGCATCGACATCATCATGGCACGATAGCTCGGCTCTGACACCGACGCCATGCAGTCGCGCGCGAGTTCGACGCCGGCGGGATCGGCATCGTCGCCGATGAGATCGGCGACGAGCTTTGGGGCCAGCGACGCCATCGTCTCGCCGCGCTCCAGCGGGCCAAGACGGGCGTCGAGAAACTCCTTCTGCCAATCGCCACCCGGCTTGCCGAATGCGGGGCTGGTCTGCGCCAACACCACCGATGCCGCGATGATCGGGTCGTGGGTAAGCAATTGCTGCACGATCATGCCGCCGATCGAATGTCCGACAAGGACCGGTTTGGTTGCGCCGACGCCGGCGAGAAAATCCTTCAAAGCGTCGGCGAGCGCGGCAACGCTGACGGATGGAAGCGGTGCGGATCCCCCATAGCCGGGCATGTCCCACGCAATGGCGTGGTAGCGGTCCTTGAAATAATTCAACTGGCCGCGCCAGACCCGGGCAGCGCCGCCGATACCATGCAGGAACACCAGCGGCGGCCGATCGGCCGCGCCTGCGGCTTCGTAGCCGAAGCGGCCGTCTTTCGTTGTCAGGGCAGCGGGGCTGGACACGGGATCTCCACGATATTGGCTATGGCGGTCAGTCTAACAGGCCGCCATCATATGCAAAGCGGTTCCATGCCGTTCTTGCAAAAATTTTAAGCTTAAAATATATTGGGTTGGCGACCCGCAAAAGGATGTTGATGCATGTCCGAACAGTCCCGCTCATCGCATGCGCTGGTGACGGGCGGCGGCAGCGGCATCGGTCGCGCGACGGCGGCGGCGCTGTCGCGCGCGGGCGCAACGGTGACGGTGCTGGGCCGCAATCGGGCGGCGCTCGAGGAAGTCGTCGCCGCCGGTTTTGCGCATTTTGTCGCCGTGGCCGATGTCGCCGACCAGGCAGCCGTCGACGCGGCGGCGATCGCAGTCGCGGCGCGGCAACCGGTCGATCTTCTGGTGGCGAACGCGGGCGCGGCCGAATCGGCGCCGTTCGCAAAATCCGATGCGGCGCTGTTCCGCCGCATGATCGACGTTAACTTTTTTGGCCTGGTTCATACGGCGCAAGCGGTGCTGCCGTCGATGAAGGCGCGCGGTCGCGGGCGCATTGTCGCCGTTGCCTCGACCGCGGGCCTCAAAGGCTACGCCTATGTCAGCGCTTATGCTGCCGCCAAACACGCTGTGGTGGGGCTGGTGCGTTCGCTGGCACTGGAGCTTGCGACCAGCGGCATAACCGTCAACGCGGTGTGTCCCGGCTTCACGGACACGAACCTGCTGACCGCAAGTATCGACACCATCATGCGCAAGACCAAGCGCAGCCGTGACGAGGCTTTGGCCGAATTGGCAAAGCATAATCCGCAGCGACGCCTGGTCACCCCGGCGGAGGTCGCCGACACCGTGCTATGGCTGTGCGGCGATGGCGCCGGCGCGATTACGGGCCAGGCCATCGCAGTCGCCGGCGGGGAGATTTGATCGAGAAATGCGTTGTTGTCGTGCGTCAGAACCCGCCTCAATCGTCATTGCCGGGCTTGATCCGGCAATCCATCCTTGTCGAAAGATTCTTGCAAGATGGACGCGCGGTCCCGCCCGCGCATGACGGGTCGCCTTTAGGATTGGAGATCCCATGAGCAAACCCGCCAATCCCGTCACACTGCCGCTGGCGGACTATTCGCCGAGCCATTTTCTGCTTGCGGTTGTCGACGGCGTCGCCACCGTGACGTTGAATCGGCCGGAACGGAAGAATCCGTTGACGTTCGAGAGCTACCGCGAGCTTACGGATTTCTTCCGCGCCTGTGCTTTTGATGATGAGGTGAAAACCATCGTGGTTTCCGGCGCCGGCGGGAATTTTTCGTCCGGCGGCGACGTGTTTGAAATCATCGGGCCGCTGGTGCGGATGAATACCAAGGGCCTCACCGCATTCACGCGCATGACCGGGGATTTGGTCAAGGCGATGCGGGCCTGTCCGCAGCCGGTGATCGCGGCCGTCGACGGCATCTGCGCCGGCGCAGGCGCGATCATCGCGATGGCTTCCGATATCAGGCTCGCCGCCATCGGCGCCAAGGTCGCGTTCCTGTTCAACAAGGTGGGCCTGGCCGGCTGCGACATGGGCGCCTGCGCGATCCTGCCGCGCATCGTCGGTCAGTCGCGGGCGTCGGAATTGCTTTATACCGGGCGTTTCATGACGGCGGAGGAGGGCGAGCGCTGGGGTTTCTTCAGCCGCATCGTCATGCACGAGCACCTGCTGACGCAGGCGCAGCTGCTCGCCAAACAGATCGCCGAAGGCCCGGCCTTCGCCAATACCATGACCAAGCGCATGCTGGCCATGGAGTGGGCGATGTCGGTGGAGGAAGCGATTGAGGCCGAGGCGGTAGCCCAGGCGCTGTGCATGACCACGGAGGACTTTGCACGGGCGTTCGAGGCGTTTTCGAACAAGGTGAAGCCGGCGTTTCAAGGCAATTGAATCAATTTGCGTGTCCCGGACGCAGTAGCGCGGTGCGCTGCAGAGCGGGGAAACCGGCGCGGGCTTGCCGTTAAAATGTTTTAGGTTTAAAGTAATCGGATATCCCGGCGCATTGCCATGGAGGCGGCCATGAAGATCGCGATCGTCGGCGGCGGGCCGGCCGGCCTTTATTCTGCGATTCTGTTGAAGAAGCAGCGGCCACAGGCCGCCATCACGGTCTACGAGCGCAACCGCGCCGACGACACGTTCGGCTTTGGCGTGGTGTTTTCCGATGCCACCCTGGATAATTTCGAGAAGTACGATTCGCCGAGCTACCGGCGCATCACCCAGGAATTTGCCTATTGGGACGACATCGCCGTGCATTTCCGCGGCACCGTGCATCGCGTCGGTGGTAACGGGTTTTGCGGCTGCTCCCGGCGCGTGCTGCTCACGATCCTGCAGGAACGCGCCCGCGAACTCGGCGTCCATTTGATGTTTGAAGCGGAGATCGATGCGACCGGCGGGCTCGCCCATGCCGATCTGGTTGTGTTGGCCGACGGCATCAACAGCCGTTTTCGTGAAAGGTTCGCCGATCATTTCGAACCGGAGGTGGATCTGCGGGCCAACAAGTTCGCCTGGATGGGCTCCACAAAACCGCTCGATGCCTTCACCTTCATCTTTCAGGAGACCGAGTGGGGGCCGTTCATCGCGCATGCCTATCAATACGAGGTCGGCCGCTCCACCTGGATTTTCGAGACGGATCCCGCAACGTTCAGGCGCGCAGGCCTTGAGGGCCTTAGCGAACAGGATTCGGCGCAGCGGATGCACGGGATTTTCGGCTGGTTCCTTGGCAGCTATCCGCTGCTGACCAACCGTTCGATGTGGCGAAATTTCCCGATGATCCGCAGCAAGCGCTGGGTGAAAGGCAACATGGTGCTGCTCGGCGACGCCAAGGCGACCGCGCATTTTTCCATCGGCTCGGGCACGAAACTTGCGATGGAAGATGCCATCGCGCTGGCGGATGCGATGCATTCGGCGCCGACCATCGAGGCCGCCCTGCAGCTCTATGAAACGGGGCGGCGCGAGGAAGTGGAAAAAACCCAGCACGCCGCCGATGTGTCGCTGGTCTGGTTCGAGCATGTCGAGCGCTTCTGGGATTTCGATCCGGTCCAGTTCGCGTTCGGCGTCATGACCCGCGCCAAGGCCATTACCTACGACAATCTTAACCTGCGTGCTCCGGATTTCGTCGCCGAAGTCGACCGCGCCTTTGCCCGGCAGGTCCGCGCGGCAGGGTTGAATGTCGACGTCGATGATCCGGTGGCTCCGATGTTCCAGCCGCTCAAACTGCGCGAGATGGAATTAGCGAACCGCGCGGTGCTGTCGCCGATGTGCATGTATTCGGCCGAGGAAGGCGTGCCCGGCGACTTTCATTTCGTGCATTACGGCTCGCGCGCGATTGGCGGCGCCGGGCTTATCTTCACCGAGATGACCTGTGTCAGCCGCGACGCCCGCATCACGCCGGGGTGCGCCGGGCTGTGGAATGACGAGCAGGAAGCCGCGTGGCGGCGCATCGTCGATTTCGTCCATGCCAATTCGGCGGCAAAAATCTGCCTGCAGCTCGGCCATGCCGGCCGCAAGGGCGCGACCAAATTGATGTGGGACGGCATGGACCGGCCGTTGGAGCAGGGCGGCTGGGACGTGCTGTCGGCATCGCCGATCCCATATTTTCCGGACAGCCAGGTACCGCGCCAGATGGATCGCGCCGCCATGGATCGGGTCAAGGCGGAGTTCGTGGCCGCGGTGCGGCGCGGCGAGGCGTGCGGCTTCGACATGCTGGAGCTGCATTGCGCCCATGGCTATCTGCTCGCCAGTTTCATCTCGCCGTTGACCAACCGGCGAAGCGACGCCTATGGCGGTCCGATCGAGAACCGGGTGCGCTATCCGCTGGAAATTTTCGCGGCGATGCGCGCGGCGTGGCCGGCGCACAAGCCGATGTCGGTGCGCATCTCCGCCACCGACTGGGCAGAGGGCGGCATCACCGGCAACGAGGCGGTTACAATCGCCCGCGCCTTCGGCGACGCCGGTGTGGATCTGGTCGATGTCTCCACCGGACAGACCGTGCGCGACGCGCAGCCGATCTACGGCCGCATGTTCCAGACGCCGTTTTCCGATCAGGTCCGCAACGAGGCGCGCGTCGCCACCATGTGCGTCGGCAACATCACCACGGCGGATCAGGTCAACACCATCCTCGCCGCCGGCCGCGCCGACCTGGTGGCGCTGGGACGGCCGCATCTGGTCGATCCGTCCTTCACGCTGCGCGCCGCCGCCTGGTATGGCGCCGGGATTGCCTGCCCGCCGCAATATCTGCCGGGCAAGGAACAAATTTTCCGCAACAGCGTGCGCGACCGTCAGGATTTCGATGAGCTCAAGATCAAGGGCAAGCCGAAGACGCGGGCCGAGCTTCGCGAGGCGGCGAAAACGCTGGCGGCGGAATAATATGTCCGGGCCGGCGGCGCAGATTTCTTTCGTCATGGCCGGATGTATTCCGGCCATCCACGTCTGTCTTGCTGTTCCGGAGCAAGACGTGGAAGCCCGGGCATGACGGCAATGGCGCGAGCGGCCAAGCCACTGGCGATGATGGCGGGACGATGACAATTCTCGATTCCGAGACCAAAGCCGGCGAAACTCCCGAAGATCACGGCGACGAGTTGCGGCTGTGGCTGCGGCTGTTGACCTGCACCACCCTGATCGAGGGGGAGGTGCGCAGCCGGCTTCGCGCGCGCTTTGACGTTACGCTGCCGCGGTTCGACCTGATGGCGCAGCTCGACAAGGTCCCGGACGGCATGACGCTGTCGGATGTCTCGAAGCGCATGATGGTGTCGAACGGCAACGTCACCGGTCTGGTCGAACGTCTGGTCGAATCCGGCCATCTCGCCCGCCGTACCTCGGATCAGGACCGGCGCGTGCAAGTGATCCGACTCACCAAACTCGGCCGCGTCGAATTTCGCAAGATGGCGGCGGAACACGAAACCTGGATCGCGGACATGTTTTCGGATTTGACTGAAAAGGATGTTCGCGAGCTGATGCGGCTGTTGGCCAAGACAAAATTGTCAGCGCGGAAGGCTGCAAGAAGCGGGAGCAATGAAAGTGTCGGATAGGATTGCAAGTCTCGGTCCAACGCTTGGACCGTCCGGCCATGCCGATGATTTTGCGCGGCGGAATCTCCCGCCGCTCTCGCAATGGCCGGACTTGATGCTCGATCGGCCCGAATTCCAGTATCCGGAATATCTCAATGCCGCGGTGGAATTGACCGATCGTATCGTCGAGAAGGGGCATGGCGATCGTGTCGCGCTGATCGGCAACGGACGCCAGCGCACCTACAAGGAACTGGCGGACTGGTCGAATCGCCTGGCGCATGCATTGGTCGAGAATTACGGCGTGAAGCCGGGCAACCGGGTCTTGATCCGGTCAGGCAATAATCCGGCGCTGGTTGCGGCATGGCTGGCGGCAACCAAGGCAGGCGCCGTCGTCGTCAATACCATGCCGATGCTCCGTGCCGGCGAATTGACCAAGATCGTCGACAAGGCGGAGATCGCGCTGGCGTTGACCGACAGCCGCATTGCCGACGAACTGGTCGCCTGCGCGAAGACCAGCCGGTTTCTCAAGCAAGTCGTGAACTTCGACGGCACGTCGAACCACGATGCGGAACTCGATCGCGCAGCCCTCAGCAAACCGGTCCGGTTCGACGCCGTCAAAACCGGCCGCGACGATGTGGCGCTATTGGGATTTACCTCGGGCACCACCGGCGAGCCAAAGGCGACGATGCATTTTCATCGCGATCTCATGATCATCGCAGATGGCTATGCCAAAGAAGTCCTCAACGTCACGCCGGACGACGTCTTTGTCGGTTCGCCGCCGCTCGCCTTTACATTCGGGCTCGGCGGCCTTGCGATCTTCCCGCTGCGGTTCGGGGCGACGGCGACGCTCCTGGAAAACGCGGCGCCCGCCGAGATGGTCAGGATCATCGAAACCTATAGAGCCACGATATGCTTCACCTCGCCGACCGCCTATCGGGCGATGATGGCGGCGATGGACCAGGGCGCCGATCTCTCGTCGCTGCGGCTGGCGGTTTCGGCCGGCGAAACCCTGCCGGCGCCGGTTTTCGAAAGCTGGACCCGCAAGACCGGCAAGCCGATCCTCGATGGCATCGGAAGCACCGAATTGCTGCACATCTTCATCACCAACCGGATCGGCGATGCGGCCGCAGGCACTACCGGGCGTCCGGTTTCGGGTTACCAGGCCAGGATCGTCGACGACGACATGAACGAGCTGCCGCCGGGGGCCGTGGGCAAGCTTGCGGTCCGCGGGCCGACCGGATGCCGCTATCTCGCCGACGCCAGGCAGTCAAACTATGTACGCGACGGCTGGAATTTGACCGGCGATTCGTTCGTATGCGACGCGGACGGCCGTCTGTCCTTTGTCGCCCGTTCGGATGACATGATTGTATCTTCCGGCTACAACATCGCAGGCCCGGAAATCGAAGCCGTGTTGTTGACGCACCCGGCCGTGGCCGAATGCGGCGTGGTCGGTGCGCCCGACGAGGCCCGCGGCATGATCGTCAAGGCCTATGTGGTGCTGGCGCCCGGATTCGCCGGCGACGACGCGCTGTCGAGCGACCTGCAGGATCACGTCAAGCGCACGATCGCGCCCTATAAATATCCGCGCGCGATCGAGTTCGTCGCGCAAATGCCGAAGACCGAAACCGGGAAACTGAAGCGGTTCGCGCTACGGCAAATGGCGCAGGCCGGTACTTCAGCCAGGACAGCCGCGCAATGAGTTTTCAAAGTGACAATGACCGCCCGCGGATTTTGCAGCCGAGCGGCTGGCCCTTGCCCAAGGGCTATGCCAATGGCATGGCCGCGGATGGACGCATTGTCGTGACTGGCGGCGTGATCGGCTGGGACACCGCGGGCGATTTGCCGGAGAGCTTCATCGCGCAGGTGCGTCAGGCCTTGAGCAACATCGCCGCGATCCTCGCCGAAGGCGGCGCGCGGCCGGAGCACCTGGTGCGGCTTACCTGGTACGTCATCGACATGGATGAGTATCTGGCGAACCTGAAAGCGCTGGGCCGGATCTATCGCGAACTTTTTGGCGCGCATTATCCGGCGATGGCGCTGGTGCAGGTGGTGCGGCTGGTCGAGAAGGCTGCGCGAGTCGAGATCGAGGCCACCGCGGTGGTGCCGCGGTAAGTGCATTCTCCCGAAAGGGAGGTGAATGTTGGCGTCATTGCGAGCGAAGCGAAGCAATCCAGAGGCCACCAGGAAAACCGGATTGCTTGGTCGCGAGCGCTCCTCGCAATGACGGTTAGATGCACACAGCGTCAGCGGGCATCCTTCGAGACGCCGCGCCAAAGCGCGGCTTCTCAGAATGACGTTTCCTTTGTTGCAAATTCCGTCGGCGTCTTGCCTGTGACCTGCCGGAAGGCATGCGAAAACGCTGGAAAGCTCGCATAACCCAAATCGGCCGCGAGTTGCTTGACCGAGACGTTCGGCTGCATCGACAGCCGCTCGATCGCGGCGGCGATGCGGGCGCGCTGGCACCAGCTCTTGAAGCTGAGCTGCGTTTCGGCGGAGAACAGCCGCGACAACGTGCGGGCCGAAGTGCCGACGTCACTTGCGAGGTCGGCGACGTCATAGGTTGCGGCCGGATCGGCCAGCACGATATCGGCAGCGCGGCGGCATCGCGCGTCGCGCGGCAACGGAATGAAGGTAGCTGCGTCTTCGGCCTGATGCAGCTCCAGCATGGCCAGCCGAATCAGCAGGTCGGTGCGTTGGGGATTGTCACGGCCATCGAACAGCGCCAGGATCGACTGATGCAAAAGCCGCGACACCCGAACCACAAATTCGGCGTCAAGACTCCGGCTGCGATGCTCCCGCGCCAGCCACGCCAGGTCGAAATATAACGTCCGCATCTGGATATCCGCCAGCACGTCGATGGAATGCTCCAGCCGTGCCGGCACCCACACGGCACGGTCCGGCGGCACCAGCCAGCGTCCCTTCGGCGTGGTCACCTGCATCGTCCCCCTGGCTGCGTAAACCAGTTGTGCCTCGCGATGCATGTGGGCGTCGAGCCGGACGCCTTTGCGATAATTGCGCGCGACCAGATGGACGCCATTGCCGCTCGCGGAATGATGTCCGCGCATGGCAACGATTGGCGTTTCGGCGATACTCATTGGCGACATCCCGTCAGGGCAACAACCTATAACCTATTCGATGGAAATTGCAGGATTCGATTTTTCATGAACAGCCCCGCAAGGGTGATCGGCTTTGTCAACGCCGCGCACTTTATCGACCATTATGCGATGTTGATCTTCGCCGCCGCAGTCATCGTGATGGGACCGGCGCTGGGCATGGCCTATCCGGAACTGCTGCCTTATGCGACCCCCGGATTTGTCGCGTTCGGCGCTGGCTCGCTGCTGACCGGCTGGCTCGGCGACCACTGGAGCCGCCGCCACATGATGGTGATTTTTTTCGCCGGCATTGGAGTATCGATGGTCGCGGTCGGGTTGGTGCAGACCCCGCTGCAACTCGGCGCCGCGCTGTTGTCGATCGGCGTGTTCGCGTCGATCTATCACCCGGTCGGCACCGCCATGATCGTGTCCTACGCCGACAGGCTCGGCCGGGAGATCGGCCTCAACGGCGTCTGGGGCAATCTCGGCGTGGCGTCGTCGGCGCTGGTCACCGGCGTGGTCGGGCAATTTCTCGGCTGGCGCTGGGCCTTCATTGGTCCGGGCATCCTCACCATACTGCTTGGCCTGGTTTTCATGCGCACGGTGGTTCACGAGGACAGGTCCGGCCTCAAGCAGGCCGCCGCGCAGTCGCGGGTGGCAAAAAGCGACATGTGGCGGGTGATCGCCGCGCTTGTGATCGTAGTAATTGCGATATCAACGACGTTCAACGCGGTCACAGTAGCGCTGCCGAAGCTGTTCGCGGAACGGCTGAGCGATTTGACCGGAAGCCCGGCGCTGCTGGGCGCAATCGCCGCGTTCGTCTATGTGTTCGGCGCGCTGACGCAATATGCCATCGGCAAGCTGGTCGACCGCACTTCGCTAAAGGCCGTCGCCGTGCCGCTGTCGTTTCTGCTGGCGCCACTCCTGTATCTGGCGGCGACGCTGTCGAACCTGCCGCTGATCCTGGCTGTTATTGGCATTGTGATCGGAGCGTTTGGCCAGGTGACCGTCAACGACGCCATGATCGGCAAATACACCACGGAGAAATGGCGCTCGCGCGCCTATGCGGTGCGTTATTTCGTCGGCTTCACCACGGCGGGTGCCTCGGTCGGGCTGGTGGCATGGCTGTACGAGCAAGGCGGTTTCGCCACCATGCTGCATGCCTTTGCCGGGCTGTGTCTGCTGGTGGTCGCTGCCGCGATCATCCTGCCGACGGAGATCAAGGTGCCGGCGGCGCAGGCGAATTAGGCTTTCAACTATACGGCTTTCGCACCATCAGCTACACTCTACCGTCATCCTGAGGTGCTCGCCATTCTTCACGGCGAGCCTTGAAGGATGGGCTCCAGGCGCTCGAGGCGGTCCTTCGCGACGCCGCGCAAGGGCGCGGCCCCTTGGGATGACGTGTGTGATAACGGATCGGCAAAAACCCGGCATGGGAGGAACGTTAAATGTTCGATCGCTGTCTGGCGCGTGTCTGCGGCCTTATCCTGGGTATCTCGATGATGATGGCCGTTCCCGCAAGCGCCGATGCGCTGAAAGATGAGATCGCGCCGACCGGCAGGCTGCGGGTGGCGATCGCGATCAGTCCGGCCGGCGGCGCGTTCTGGTCGACCAAAACCGAGGCGGGCGGTTATGCCGGGGTGCCGGTCGATCTCGGCAAGGAAATGGCAGCCCAGCTCGGCGTGCCCGTCGAATATGTCGTGCACCAGAATTCCGGACAGATCGTCGATGCGGTGTCGAAAGGCACCTGGGATGTGACGTTCCTGCCGAAAGACCCCGAACGCGAAGCGCGGATGTCGTTCGGCCCGATCTATGAGGTCGCGGACGCCACCTTCATCGTCAAGCCCGGCTCGGCAATCGCTAATTTCATGGACCTCGATAAACCCGGCATCAAGGTTGCGGCCGTCAACAAGACCACCACCATGCGCGGCGCGGCCGCTTTTCTTCAGAACGCCAAAGTCACCGGCTATGAAACCTATGACGAGATTTTCGGACTGCTGCAGAAAGGCGAGATCGACGCGTTCGCGCTGTCGCGCGACCAGCTCAACGCGATGGCCAAAAAGCTTCCGGGATCGCGGGTGTTGGATGAGACCTTCAAGCAGACCGTAACCGCGGTAGCGGTGCCGCCGAATCATCCACTGGCGCTGGCGTTTGCCACCAAATTCATGACGGAGGCGACGTTGAACGGAACGCTGCGCAAGGCCTATGACGACAACGGCCTGAAGGACACGCCGATCCGGGTGAAGTAGAAATCGTCATTCGGGGCGTTGGCGCGCTATGCGCGGCGTCAGACGACCGGAATCCAGAAATCGGAGCGTGTTGCCGGATTCCGGGTTCGCGCGCGCTCCGTAACGACGGCCGGTTATTTGGCCCCGACCGTGGCGATTGCTGGAATCGGCTCCATGCCGCTCTTGGTGATCATAGCAGCCGCCGTCGGCGAGGCGAGAAACGCGATCAGCGCCTTGCCGGCTTCCGGCTCCTTGCTCACGCTGGCAATGCCGGCGGAAAACACTGTGATCTTCTGAAGCTCCGGCGGCAGTTGCCCGACGATATCGATCCCGGGCACGGGTTTGAGCTCGCTGATCTGCTGAAAGCCCAGTTCCGCGTCGCCGTGCGCGACGATCTCGCCCACCGGCGTGGCCGGGATTTTCTTCGCCTTGTCTTTCATTTCGTCGGCAATGCCTAGTTTCTGAAACATTTCGGTCGAGACATAGACGCCGCTGGCGCTGTCGGAATAGGCGACCGATTTTGCAGCCAACAGCGCGCGCTTGACGGCATCCGCCGAACCGATATCCGGCTTTGGCGCGCCTGACTTCACCGCAATCCCGATCGGTGACTTCACCAGATCGACTTGGCTGCCGGACATCACCTTGCCCTGCTTGGCCAAGTCCGTGAGGGCATAGCCGACCATGATCAGCACATCCGCCGGCTCACCGCGTTCCAGCCGGACCGGAATCGCGTTCGCCGTAGTGCCCATCGAGGGCCCATATGCCGTGATGACCTTGTTGCCGGTGGCGCGTTCGAATTCCGGCACCAGTTCCTTGTAGGCCGCGGTCAGTCCGCCCGAGATCATCACCCGGATTTCGGCGGCGCCTGCTCCGCCGGCGAGCAACAGAACGCAGGCGATGCCGAGCGCGCATGTGCGGACGCCGATCGAGATGGATTTCATGGAAAGTTCTCCCTGATGGACGGCTCTTGGTTTGGCCATCCTTGATCGCGGCGAACGATACTCCGCAAATCAGGTCTAGCCTAGGGAGCAAGTAGCGGGATGGAGTAGCGAAATCCGGGGCTGGTCATGAACCGACATGCACGAAGTCCCGCAGCGCGCGGGGTGGGTTAGCGCCGTAGGCGCGTAACCCACCGACCGGCGAATTCACGGGTTGCGAACGGTGGGTTACGGCGCTTCGCGCCTACCCACTCCATGGGTGTACTGCTGGCAATGACCTGGAGGCGAATGGCCCGGCGTCACGAATTGACGTGCACGAAATCCCGCAGCAGCGGGTAGATCTCGGTATTCCAGCGCCGGCCGCTGAACACGCCGTAATGGCCGACGCCGGCCTGCATGTGATGCACCTTGCGATAGGCGCGCACGCCGGTGCAGAGGTCCTGGGCTGCCAGGGTCTGGCCGATGGCGCAGATGTCGTCCTTTTCGCCCTCCACCGTCATCAGGCCCATCCGCCTGATCGACGCGCAATTCACCGGCCGGCCGCGATAGGTCAGCTTGCCCATCGGCAGCAGATGCTCCTGAAACACGTCGCGGATGGTTTCGATATAGAACTCCGCCGGCAGGTCCATCACCGCGAAATATTCGTCGTAAAAGGTCTTGATGGTTTCGGCCTTCTCGATTTCGCCCCTGGCGAGATGATCCGCGAGATCGACATGCTGCTTGACGTGGCGCTCCAGATTCATCGACACGAAGGCAGTGAGCTGCACAAAGCCCGGATAGACTTGCCGGAACGCGCCTTTGCACTGCACCGGCACGTAGTTGATCAGATTGTCCGTGAACCAGGTCAGCGGTTTGCTCTTGGCGAAGTCGTTGACCTTGGTGGGCGCGATCCGCGTATCGATCGGGCCGGCCATCAAGGTCAGGCTGGCGGGCCGCGCCGGGTGATCGTCCTCCGACATGATCGCGGCCGCGGCGAGCGCGCACACCGAGGGCTGGCAGATCGCGACCATGTGCGAGCGCGGACCGAGTTCGTTCATGAAGGCGATCAAGTGCTCGGTGTATTCGTCCAGGCCGAATTTTCCCGCCGTCAATGGGATGTCGCGCGGATTATGCCAGTCGGTAATGTAGACGTCATGGTCCTGCAGCAGCGTTTTCGCGGTGCCCCGCAGCAGCGTCGCAAAGTGCCCGGACATCGGCGCCACCAGCAGCATCCGCGGTTGCGCCGGCGAGTTCTCTTTCTTGAAATGCAGCAGCGAGCCGAACGCGGTCGCGAACACCACCTCTTCGGTGACTTGCAATTCCCGATTTCCCACCAGCACCTTGTCGATCCCGTAAGCCGGGCGCGCATAGGTCAGCGATGTCCGCGAGATCAGTTCGAGAGCGGCAGCCAGACGCCCGAACAGCTTGTCGGAGCTCCCCTGCGGGGCGAGGTTGAGAACTTTCAGCGCCGACGCGGCCCCCATCCGCCATGGCGCCGTGAGGTCCATGTGGTTCTGATAAGCCTGATACATCATGGACATCATGCGATTCTTTCCTGCTTTTTGATGCCATGCAATATCGACGCCAGCGCCGGCTCCGGCGGCCTGCAAAACTGGCATGTCGCTTGCTGCATAAACCGGCAGGCGCGTCTCATCGACCGTTCGGGATAAGGAGAAGCCATGGCCAAGGCCACACTGACCATCAGCAGCAAGAACTACTCGTCGTGGTCGCTGCGCGGCTGGCTGCTGACCAGGTTCTCCGGACTGGAATTCGACGAGATCATTACCTCGCCGGATGATGCCTCGGCGAAAGCGGAAATCCTGCTGCTGTCGTCCTCCATCCTGGTACCGTGCCTGCGGCACGCCGGCGCTACGGTGTGGGACACGCTGGCGATTGCGGAATATCTCAACGAGGTCATGCCGGAAGCAGGCTTGTTACCCACGGAGCGGGTGTTGCGCGCGCACTGCCGTTCGATTTGCGGCGAGATCCATTCCGGCTTTACTACCCTGCGCGCCTCGTTGCCGGTCAATTTGAAAGCCCACTTTCCGAATTTCAAGATCTGGTCGCGTGCGCAGGGCGACATCGACCGCATCTGCTCGATCTGGCGCGAATGCCTCGCCAGGTCGGGCGGGCCGTTCCTGTTCGGCGAGCGCACCATGGCCGATGCCATGTATGCGCCGGTCGTGACACGCTTCATGACCTACGATGTGAAGCTCGACGACATACTGACGGCTTATGCCGGCACGGTGATGGCGATGCCCGAGATGCAGGAATGGATCGATGCCGCCAAGGCCGAGCCAGCCGACATCGAGGAACTTGAGGTCGAATATTAGGCAGCGTGTGAGCCGTACTGCTTGTTTGACGGGCTCATCCATCATGCAGGTCTTGCTTAACTTCATGCCAGCCGCGGCGTATGGGGCTTCGCAGCGCCGGCCGCAGGATCGGCGCGAATCCGAATTCCACTCGTGGTTCCAGGATCTTCAGGGCAGTCAAACCGGGCGTAGCAAAGTTTGCTGCGTCGCAATGGGCTGGCTTGATTTTCGCATAGTGCAAACAAGCTTGCGAGGTGACGATCCGCGCTGCCAAAAAATTGGTCGCCGGCGATCGTGCCGATCGCGCGACAGACGGTGGAGGCCGACCATGAACCAGCTAGCTGCAGTGAAAAAATTCTCGCACGTCAAGCCGCAGGATACCGACTACACTGGCGGCGGCTTGCGCGATTTCTTCCTTTACCGCGACCTCGGCGTTGCGGAGGCGACCGGAGGTCAGGTGATCTGTCACCTTGTGAAAGCCAACGCCGACTTGCCGCCGGTGGACGGCACCGGCTGGCACCGCCACGATTGCGAATTCCAGATCGTAATCATGATGAAGGGCTGGGCCCGCTTCATGTATGAGGACAAGCCGACACTGGTTAAGGCCGGAGATGTCGTGCATCAACGGCCGGGAATTGTGCACTATCTGTATGATTATTCCCAGGACATGGAATATCTTGAAATCGTCAGTCCCGCGGACTTCAAGACCGTCGACATGCCCCCGGCCACCGACAACGTTCCGCCGGTGACGCCCTGGACATAACAAGCGACCGGCCGGCGACGGCCGGACGGTTAACAATCGCCCCAACCGTCTGGGAATCGCGGCTTTTGCCCGGCTGCTGTTGTGCGGTGCCGGCCCGGTATTTCGATATCTGGGAATGCCGGCCTGACGCGGGACCCTTGCCGCCGATTCGGGCGCGTTTCGTTCCGGACGCGTTCCGAACCTTAAGAAGGCGCCACGTTCAGTTCCATTGTGGCACACTTCGTCCCGCCGCAGGTGAAGGCGTTTTAAGGACGCGGCAGCCGCCAGCCGATGACGGTCGCCTGAACCGTGCCGCCCGATTCGCTGTTGCGCCACTCTCCATCGATCCAGCGGCAAGCGAATGGCAATTGGTAGGTGCCGCTGTGATCCTCGCACAGCACCTGCACCGGCTGATCTGGTGGCGGTTCGCCATTGCCGTTGAATTCAGCCAGGCGTCGTTCGCGCGTTGCCATGTCATGGTTCTCCGTGGGAAACCGAACGGCTTGCGCCGACGGTTGTTCCGCAACCTCCTAACGCCGCTTGGGAGACTGCCGCGATCAGTTTCAGCGCGAATGAGGTTGCAGTATGTTCTGTTTCCGCATTTCACGCCCGTTGACACGGCGCCGAAAGCGACGCTTGGCTGTTTCAGCCGTCGCGGCACAATCGATGGGGGCGTAGATGATCAGCCGGATGATGTTGGTGGTGTCCGTATTGCCGTTGCCCTGGCTGTTCGCATCCGGAAATGCCGCCGCGCAAGACGTTCCCGGCATCGAAATCTGCACCGTCGAAAAGACCATGGAGCGGCGCACCAGCTGCCTTCAGAGCAATGTGGATTTTCTGCAAAAGACCGTCACCCGGCTCGGCATCGACCACCAGCAAAAGCTCGAGGCCGCAAAAGCGCAGATCGAGGCCCTGAAAGCCACCGTCACCGCACTGCAAAGGGCCGTGGACGAATTGCAGGTGGCGCAGAAGAAGACGATCGAAGATCAGAAAAAGAAAGCCGAGCCGGCCAAGGACGGCGCGAAGTAGCGAATGGAAGAGCTGCCACATCCGTCATTGCGAGCGAAGCGAAGCAATCCAGCTACACGAAGTCCCACTGGACTGCTTCGTCGCGGAGCTCTTCGCAACGACGAAGCGCTTCAGCTCTTCTCGCCGCTCATGATCGGTCCGAACAACTCCCAGCTTTCGCCCTTGAACCGCATCATCTGCAACTGCTCCAGCGGCGCGAAGTCGGTGGGGCCGGTCTTGATTTTGGTGCCCGGCAGGTAAATTCCGATCTCGAAATTCAGGTTGGCGGCCTGCTTCATGACGTTTTCGCGGGTAAGATCGTCCTTGCACTGCTTGAGCACCTGCTCAAGCCCCTTGGCGACGCCGTAGGCGAACACGGTCGAGGCATCGTCCTGATCGCCTTCGGGATACCATCTGGTCATGAATGCCCGCCATTCATTCATGGCCGGGTCATCCTTCCATTGCGGATCCTTCGGGTCCTTCAGATAGGCCGTCGACAGTATTCCCTGGTCGTTCTCGTAGCCGGCCGGCTTCATCACGCCGCCGATCGAGCCCGAAACATTGGTCAGGAAATGAACGGGAGTCCATTTCAGTTCGCCGATCTTCTTGATCGCCTGGGCGGCGAATTTCGGCGTTGCAATATTGATGAAGATGTCTGGATTGGCGGTCTTGATCTGAACCACCTGCGAATCCACCGTCGGCGTGCTGGTTTCGTACGAACTCTCGACCACGATGAGCTTGTTCGCCTGGTCGCTCAGGCCCTCGCGCAATCCGATCACATAGTCCTTGCCGAAGTCGTCGTTCTGGTACAGCACGCCAATGGTCTTGCCGGGATGATTTTTCAGGATGTAGGCGGCATAGATGCGCGCCTCGGTCTGGTAGTTGGGCTGCCATCCCATGGTCCAGGGAAAGTTCTTGGGATCGTTCCATTTGGCGGCGCCCGTGGATACGAAGAGCTGCGGCACCTTCTTGGTGTTCATGTATTTCTGTATCGCCGTGTTGCTCGGCGTGCCCAGCGAATTGAAGATCAGCAGCACCTCGTCGGCCTCGACCAGTTTGCGCGCCTGTTCGACCGCCTTCGGCGGGCTGTAGCCGTCGTCGTAGGAAATGAAATTGATCTTGCGGCCGTTGATGCCGCCCTCGGAGTTGATCTTATTGAAATAAGCCGCCTCGGTCTTGCCGATGGTGGCGTAGGCCGATGCCGGCCCGCTGTAGGGCATGATATTGCCGATCTTGATTTCGGTGTCGGTGGCGCCCGGATCGTATTTCTTCTGCGCGGCGGCGGTGCTCGCCACAGATGCTGCGAGAACCCCTGCAAGCGCAAGTGATTTGGCATGTTTCAAAATTTGCACGATCGTCCTCCCTGAGGTAATGGCCGAGGCTCGGGCGATCTTCTGGCGGTCGGTTCTTGAGCCGTCGGATTATGCGGATGCAGTATGCACAGTTGGGCCGACGTTGCCAGCAATGCCTCCGCGGCTATTTTCCGCGACACGGAACCACGCGGACGCCGGGCCGCCGATGCAGCGCAGCGCGCCGCTGTTGCGCAGTGACCGCCGCAGGGTGAAGCAAGCAGAATGCCGGTGTCCGATACGGTCCCGGTCCTTGCGAAACAGCCCCGTGCGTTGCGATCTCTCGCTTTGCAATCGAGGTCACCTTTGCCATAACATCGCATAACAAAGTGCTGTGTGCGCGGGATCGAGTCCGCCTGCAGCTAAAAAGCCGGGAGGATTCATGTCCAGTGTTCGCGTTCTCGCCACCGATCTCGAATTTCCCGAAGGGCCGGTGGTGATGCCCGATGGATCGGTGGTGCTGGTCGAAATTCGCGGCCGGCGGCTGACCCGGATATGGCCGGATGGGCGCAAGGAGATCGTGGCCGAAATTCCCGGCGGTCCCAATGGCGCCGCGATCGGCCCCGACGGCAAATGCTACATCTGCAACAATGGCGGGTTCAGCTGGATCTCCTCGCGCGGCACCATGATGCCGGGCCCGCCGAGCAGTGCGGAATATATCGGCGGATCGATCCAGCGCATCGATCTTGTCTCCGGCAAGGTCGAGACGCTGTTCGATAAATGCGGCGAGCACCCGCTGAAGGGGCCGAATGATCTGGTGTTCGATAAACAAGGCGGGCTTTGGTTCACCGATCTCGGCAAGCGCCGCGCGCGAGACATGGACGTCGGCGCGGTCTATTACATGAACCCCGGCGCAACCGAATTGACCGAGCAGGTGTTCGGCATGCTGCCGGCCAACGGCATCGGATTGTCGCCCGACGAAAACACCGTCTACGTCGCCGAGACGCCGACGGCGCGGCTGTGGGCCTTCGATGTTCCTGCGCCCGGTCAGGTCAGGCCGCGCGACGTGATCTATCGCGGCGAACGAGGCAAGCCGATCGCGGGTCTCGGCGGCTATCAGATGTTCGACTCGCTCGCGGTGGAGGCCGGGGGGAATGTCTGCGTCGCTACCCTGATCTCGGGCTGCATCTCGGTGATCGCGCCCGATGGCACCATCGTCGAGCAGGTGCCGACCGGTGACCGCGTCACCACCAATATCGCGTTCGGCGGAGCGGAATTGAAGACCGCGTACATCACGCTGTCCGGCAAGGGCGAGTTGGTGGCCATGGACTGGGCGCGGCCCGGCCTGCCGCTGAATTTTTTGAACAAGTGATGATCGAAATGAAAGAATTCTGTCATTGCGAGCAAAAGCGAAGCAATCCAGAAAACCGCAAACGGTAAGCATCGGAGCCTTTGATGCCATGGCTTGAACCGGTAACTCTGCAGGGTCCGTACGCGCGGCTCGAGCCTTTATCGCACGAACATCAGGACGGCTTGGTCGAGGCGGTGAAAGACGGCGAGTTGTGGAAGCTGTGGTATACCTTCGTTCCGAAGCCGGAAGACATGGACGGGGAGATCGAGCGCCGCCTTGGCCTGCAGCGCGCGGGCGCGATGCTGCCCTGGACCGTGTTCGATGCCAGTGGAAAAATTGCAGGCATGACCACCTACATGAATATCGATGCGCCCAACCGCCGCGTCGAGATCGGGTCGACCTGGTACGCCAAGCGCGTCCAGCGCAGCGCGCTCAACACCCAATGCAAATCATTGCTGCTGACACATGCGTTCGAACGGCTCGATTGCATCGCGGTGGAATTCCGCACCCATTTTTTCAATCACCAGAGCCGGCGCGGCATCGAACGGCTTGGCGCGAAACAGGATG
Organism: uncultured Bradyrhizobium sp.; assembly: GCF_964252615.1. Classification (NCBI taxonomy): domain Bacteria; kingdom Pseudomonadati; phylum Pseudomonadota; class Alphaproteobacteria; order Hyphomicrobiales; family Nitrobacteraceae; genus Bradyrhizobium; species uncultured Bradyrhizobium sp. Next base: position 33,501 of record NZ_CAXUNQ010000003.1, on the reverse strand, counting down.
GCATCCTGCGCAACAACACGATTTCGCCGAACGGCACGCTGCGCGACACCGTGGTCTACAGTATCATCGCGTCGGAATGGCCGACGGTGAAGGCGCATCTCGACTATCAACTGAATGAGAAGGCCCGGTAGCGATGGATACGTTCGATTATGTTATCGTAGGCGCGGGCTCCGCCGGATGCGTGCTGACCAACCGGCTGAGTGAGGACGCCGGCACCAGCATCTGCGTGCTGGAAGCCGGGCCCCGGGATTGGCATCCCTACATCCATCTGCCGGCGGGGTTCATCAAGACCTTTCATATGCGAGGCATCAACTGGGCCTACCAGCAGGAGCCCGGTCCATGGACCGGGGGCCGCAGTATCTATGCGCCGCGCGGCAAGACGCTCGGCGGCTCGTCCTCGATCAACGGGCACATCTACAATCGCGGACAGCGCCAGGATTTCGACACCTGGGCGCAGCTCGGCAACCGGGGCTGGGGCTATCCGGATGTGTTGCCGTATTTCAAACGGCTGGAACGGCGCATTGGCGAAGGCGAGGACACGTTTCGCGGGCGCGACGGCAGTCTGACCGTTACCACGATGGAGTGGCGGGATCCGCTCTGCGAGGCATTCATGGCCGGCGCAATGAGCCTCGGCATTCCGCGCAATCCGGATTACAACGGCGCGGTTCAGGAGGGTGTCTCCTACGCGCAGCGGACGATCCAAAACGGGCGTCGCGTCAGCGCCGCCACCGCGTTCCTGCATCCGGCGGCGAAACGGCCGAATGTTCATGTTCGAACGCATGCGCATGCGACCGAAATTATTTTCGACGGCAAGCGCGCGACCGGCGTGCGCTATACCAAGGGCGGCAGGGGCGGCACCCCGACCGAGGTTCGCGCTAAAAAGGAAGTGATTCTCGCCGGCGGCAGCTACAACTCGCCGCAACTGCTGCAATTGTCCGGCGTAGGGTCGCCGGATCTGCTGCGGTCGCTCGGCATCGAGGTACGTCACGCGCTGCCGGGCGTCGGGGAGGGATTGCAGGACCATTACGCGCCGCGTTCGGTCGCACGCGTCAAGAATATCAAGACCATCAACGAACGAAGGCGCGGCCTGCATTTGTGGGTCGAGGCGCTGAAATGGGCCACGACGCGGCGCGGCCTGCTTTCGTTGTCCCCCACCATGGTCTACTGCTTCTGGCACTCCGGCGAGACCACCGAGAGCTCTGATCTGCAACTGACCTTCACGCCGGCAAGTTACAAGGAAGGCGTGCAGGGACAGCTCGAGGACCAGCCCGGCATGACGGTGGCGTCCTGGCAGCAGCGGCCGGAGAGCCGCGGCTATGTCCGCGCCCGCTCGGCCGATCCGTTCGAGCCTCCGATCATCCAGACCAATTACCTGGTGGCGGAACTCGATCGGCGCGTGGTCGTCGCCGGGATGAAGCTGGCGCGGCGGCTGCTCGCCTCGGCGCCGCTCGCGCCCTATTACGCCTATGAGGACTTTCCCGGACCCGGCGTGCAGACCAACGACGAATTCCTCGCCGCCGCGACCCAGCGCGGGACCACCACCTTCCACCCGGGATGCACCTGCCGCATGGGGCCCGCCGATAGTTCTTGGGCCGTCGTCGATGATCAACTCCGCGTCCATGGGCTGCAGGGCCTGCGCGTGGTCGATGCCTCGATCATGCCGCGGATGATTTCGGCCAATCTCAACGCCTCGACCCTGATGATCGCCGACAAGGCGTCGGATCTGATCCGCGGGCGTGCGCCGCTGGAGGCGGCGGTGTTGTCGAGCAACTGAATGCGCCGTCCGGCTCGGCACAGCCCCAACACCGCGCTCGTGTCCCCGGCGCGAAGCGCTGCTTCGCGCCTAGACGCGCTTATGGCGAAGAGCTACGCGCTGCGCTGTGTCTTCACACCTCGCGCCGGCTCAGAAAGGCCAGCCGCTCGAACAAATGCACGTCCTGCTCGTTCTTCAGGAGCGCGCCGTACAGCGGCGGGATCAGCTTGCGCGGCTCGCGTTCGCGCAGCATTTCCGGCGTCATGTCCTCGTTGAGCAGCAGCTTAAGCCAGTCCAGCAACTCCGAGGTCGACGGCTTCTTCTTCAGGCCCGGCACCTCGCGCACCTCGAAAAAGATGCGCAGCGCCTCCTGGACCAGCCGCTGCTTGATGCCGGGAAAATGCACGTCGACGATCCGGTTCATGGTCTCCTGGTCGGGAAACTTGATGTAGTGGAAGAAGCAGCGGCGCAGGAACGCGTCGGGCAATTCCTTCTCGTTGTTGGAGGTGATCATCACGATCGGGCGCAGCTTCGCCTTGATGTTTTCGCCGGTTTCGTAGACGAAGAATTCCATGCGGTCGAGTTCGAGCAGCAGATCGTTGGGAAATTCGATATCGGCCTTGTCGATTTCGTCGATCAGCAGCACGGGGCGCTTGTCGTGGGTGAAGGCTTCCCACAATTTGCCGCGCTTGATGTAATTGCCGATGTCGGAGACGCGGGCGTCGCCGAGCTGGCTGTCGCGCAGCCGCGATACCGCGTCGTATTCATACAGTCCCTGCTGGGCCTTGGTGGTAGACTTGATGTGCCAGGTCAACAGCGGCGCACCGATCGCCTTGGCGACCTCCTCGGCGAGTACCGTCTTGCCGGTGCCGGGCTCGCCCTTGATCAGGAGCGGGCGCTCCAGCACGATCGAGGCGTTGACGGCGATCTTGAGGTCGTCGGTAGCGACGTAATCCTTGGTCCCGGTAAATTTCATTTAAACTCTGCCTTGCTGTTTCCTGCATTAAACAAGAAACGACCGCCGGTGCGGCGGTCGTTCCCACGGTGAAGGCCGGTCGTCAGGTGCGTCTGACCAGTGAGATAACGACCAGAACGATTACTGCACCGATGGCGGAATCGATAATCGCGGCGAGGATACCTCCACCCAGATTGACTCCGAGATTCGGCAACAGCCAGCCCGCGACCACCGCACCGATGATGCCGACGACGATATTTCCCAACAGGCCGAAGCCGCCGCCCTTGACGATCAGCCCGGCGAGCCAGCCGGCAATGGCGCCCACGATAAGCCAGACGATAATGGAGTCGATACCCATGAAATTCCCCGGTTTGACACTTCAACGGGCCGAGTTTAGTTCAAAGTGCCTTGGCATTCTAGGCTGCCGACAGGACTTTACGGGGTGCATTGCAGCCCCGCACTTACCGGACGTGCGCTGCAAGCCCTTGACGGACGCCTTATCAAGGGCAAAGTGCTGAACCATGTTTCTGCAATTCTTCACATCGCTGCGCGATGCCCAGGTCCCGGTGACCCTGCGCGAATATCTGACGCTGATGGAGGCGCTCGACGCCGACCTCGCCGAGCAGACGGTGGAGAACTTTTACTACCTCTCACGCGCGGCGCTGGTGAAGGACGAACGCAACCTCGACAAGTTCGACCGCGTCTTCGGCACGGTGTTCAAGGGGCTGGAAAGCCTGCTCGACGCCATGGAAAAGGCGGACATCCCCGCCGAATGGCTGAAGAAGCTCGCCGAGAAATATCTCACCGAGGAAGAGAAGAAACAGATCGAGGCGATGGGCTGGGACAAGCTCATGGAAACCCTGCGCGAGCGGCTGAAGGAACAGAAGGGCCGCCACCAGGGTGGCAACAAATGGATCGGTACCGCCGGCACCTCGCCGTTCGGCGCCCACGGCTACAATCCGGAAGGCATCCGCATCGGCCAGGACAAGAACCGCAATTTTCGCGCGGTGAAGGTATGGGACCGCCGTGAGTTCAAGGATCTCGACGGCAATGTCGAACTCGGCATCCGCAACATCAAGATCGCGCTGCGCCGCCTGCGCAAATTCGCCCGCACCGGCGCGCCGGACGAACTCGACCTCGACACCACCATCAAGGAAACCGCCAACCACGGTTATCTCGACGTCCATATGCGTCCCGAGCGGCGCAACGCGGTCAAGGTACTGGTGTTCTTCGATATCGGCGGCTCGATGGATTCGCACATCGAGCAGGTCGAGGAGTTATTCTCGGCGGCGAAGACCGAGTTCAAGCACATGGAATATTTCTATTTCCACAACTGCCTCTACGAGGGCGTTTGGAAGCAGAACCGCCGGCGTTTCACCGACCGCACCCCGACCTGGGACGTGCTGCACAAATATCCGCACGACTACAAGGTGGTGTTCGTCGGCGACGCTTCGATGAGCCCTTACGAGGTGATGGTGCCTGGCGGCTCGGTCGAGCACGTCAACGAGGAGGCCGGTGCGGTCTGGCTGGAGCGCATCACCCGGACCTATCCCCACGCGGTATGGCTCAATCCGGTGGCGCAGCGGCACTGGGACTATTCGGAATCCACCACCATCATTCGCCGGCTGTTTTCGCAACGCATGTACCCGATCACCATCGAGGGCCTGGAAAATGCGATGAGGGAACTGGTGCGGTAACGTTTCGGGCCCGGATGCAGCGTAGCGCTGCGAAGCGGTGCGCTGCACCGGGGCCGGAAAAACGGCGGCGTTCGAGACAAGAGGGAGAGTCAATGTCCCAGACCATTACCCGCGGCATCAAGGCGATGATCGAGGAGGCCAGTGCCGAAATCGAAACCGTGAGCGCGGCCGATGCCATCGCGGCCTATCACGGCGGCGCCGGCAGCGACGTGGTGATCGTCGACATCCGCGATCCCAGAGAGATCGAGCGCGACGGCCGGATTCCTGGTGCGTTCTCCTGCACCCGCGGCATGCTGGAGTTCTGGATCGATCCGCAAAGCCCCTATGCCAAGCCGATTTTCCAGGGCGACAAGAAATTCATCTTTCACTGCGCAGGAGGCTTGCGCTCGGCCCTCGCTGCGAAAACCGCGCAGGACATGGGCCTGAAGCCCGTCGCGCATCTGGGCGGCGGTTTTGCCGCGTGGCGCGATGCCGGCGGCCCGGTCGAGAAATGGGAGCCGAAGAAGGCGAAGGGTTAGTTTCGTCATATGCGGGCTTGACCCGCGTATCCATCATTCTTCACAAGAGTCTTTCGAGAAGATGGATTGCCGGCTCACGCCCGGCAATGACTGGAGTGGGGAGATTGCTTATGACCACCACCGACGATCCGCTGGTCTCGACCGACTGGCTTGCCGCCCGTATCGACGATCCGAAACTCAAGATCATCGATGCATCGTTCAAGCTGCCCGGCGTGATGCCGTTGCCGATCGACGATTATCTCGCCGCTCATATTCCCGGTGCGGTATTTTTCGATGTCGACGCGGTCTCCGATCGTTCGCAGTCGCTGCCGCATATGTATCCCGACGCCGCGCAGTTCGCGCGCGATGTCGGCGCATTGGGAATTTCGAGCGGCGACACGGTGGTGGCCTACGATTCCGGCGGCTGGGTCGCAGCCCCCCGGGCATGGTGGATGTTTCTGTCGTTCGGACAGGGCAAGGTTAAAGTCCTGGATGGCGGGCTTAAGAAGTGGGAAGCCGAAGGCCGTCCGACCCACGCCGGCAAGGCGACGCCGAAGCCCGGGAAATTCCAGGCGACGCTGGATCCGAATTTTGTCCGCAGCAAGCAACAATTGATCGCCAACCTCGACTCTCATGCGGAACAGTTGATCGACGCGCGTCCGCGTCCGCGCTTCGAAGGCGCGGTGGCGGAGCCGCGGCCGGGTCTTCGCGGGGGCCATATTCCCGGCAGCCGCAACGTCCCCTATGCCGAATTGTTCGACGCCAAAACCGGCGCGATGAAGCCGCCGGACGATCTGCGGCGGATTTTCAGCGGCGCCGGCGTGGACATGACAAAACCGATCGTGACGACCTGTGGATCGGGCGTATCGGCCGCGGTGCTGACGCTCGCCCTGCATCGGCTCGGCGTACGCGGCAGCGCGCTTTACGATGGCTCGTGGGCCGAATGGGGACTGCCTGACGGGCCCCCCGTTGCGACCGGGCCGGCCTGAGTATCAGCGCGCTTGCGGAACGGCCGCCCAGGGGGAACCGAACGGGTTTGCCGGTTGCTGCGCTGCCATTGGGCGCGCCACACGCGGACGCTGCACAATTCTGCGACGCTTGACGGCGGGCTTGACCTGCGCGGATTTCCTCACCTTCGCCGGTGCGCGCTTTGGTGGCGCCGATGACGGTTTATCAATGGCCACCGGCGGACCGCCGAGCGTGGCGATTTTCGTTTCAGCAATTCTGGTGCTGGCGTCGGCCGGCGCGGTCGGCTGATCCGGCGTCGTCACGGCGGCCCGGCTCGGCGCGATTGGGGTTATCTCGGCAATCGCCGCAACCGTCGTCTCGCCAGCGGGCGAGGGAGCATCGGCCTGTACCGGAATATCGGGCGTGAATGCTTCCGTCGTGGGCATTTCCGGGGACGAAGGGTTTTCTGCCGGCGCTTCGACATCGGTCAGCGCGGTGATCCGGTCGGATTCGAGCGCGGGCTTTTCCGGCTCCGGCGGCGTCGCAACAATCGCTGCTTGCTCCGGGGCAACGTGCTGAACGTCGTCCGTTTCCGGTGCATTCACCATCGCTTCGTCCGGCGCCGGTTCGCCGGCGCGCAGTATCGCGAGCGTCGCCATGGCATCGCCGCGTCGCGCGAAGATGGTCTCGGCAGGCGCGCGGCGCGACGGGATGCTGACAAATTCTTCGTGCGCCGCGCGCAGCAGCGCTGCCGCACCGAGCCCGAAAATCAGCATTGATACTGACAGTACGGTCGCAGCGATCAGGAAACGGAAGCCGGGAAGCATGAATTGGATGTTCCGCCTTCGCTTGCAGATCCTAGGAAGGCTTTCGGGTCATCGGGGACGCGGTAACGACGGAATGCCAAGGTTTCTCACTGCTGAAATGCCGCGAATCAGGGCGATTCGAGAATAACCGCAATGCTTCGGATACGATTGTTAAAAATGGCCGGTCGGATACCGATGAGATGCTTTTTGCGAGCGCGCATTCCGGCCGCGCCGGTCTGCCGATATCATAATATGTCGCAATTCGGCGCTAATTCGCAGATTTGTCTTGAATGCGCCGCTATCCTCGGCCATCTGGCCGTTAACGTTCCGGTGTCGGCTTGGGGCTATATAAGGGCGATGATGATCAAACGCATTCTGACCGTTATGGCGACCGTAGCTGTGAGCGCGGCGGGAACCTCGCTCGCGCCTGCGCAGGGCTATTCGCAGGCACCCGGCCCGGTGTATTCCCGCGACCCCAATTATCCTCCCGGCGGTTATCCGGCCGATTATCGGGACTCGCGCGATGTAGCGCCGGATTTCGATGCGCTGGAAGACGATCAGGCCCCGCGCGGCTCCGATTCCGTGGCGCTATCTCCCCCCGGTCCGATTTTGTCGCCGGACGATCCGCGCTACGGCCGCGTGGTCGGCCCACCGGTCTATACCGAACGGGCCATGCCGCAGGGCCCGATCATGTCGCCGAACGATCCGCGTTACGGCCGGCCCGATGGACCTGCCGTCATTTACGCTGACCGCCCTCCAGGCGCTCGGCCGCAGCAGACCTATTCGGATCGTGGCGGCGACGGCGCGCTCCGTCCGCCCGAGGCGATCGGCGCTCCCGGTGCCGTCACCGGTTCGGTACAGCCGCAAGGCGCAGACGGCCGGCCGATGGTGCTTTCCGCGCTGCCCGTCGACGAACAGCCGGAAGTCGCCCCGGTGCAACTGCCGCCGAACCTGCGCCGCCAGGAGGTGAATTTCGTTACCAAGGAGCCGCCGGGAACGTTGGTCGTCGATACCCCGAACACATATCTTTATTATGTGCTCGGAGGCGGGCGTGCGATCCGTTACGGGGTCCGCGTCGGCCGCGACGGATTCACATGGACCGGTACGCAGAAAATTTCGCGCAAGGCGGAATGGCCGGATTGGCATCCGCCGACAGAAATGATCGAGCGTCAGCCCTATCTGCCGCGTTTCATGGCCGGCGGACCCGGCAATCCGCTTGGCGCTCGTGCAATGTATCTCGGATCCACGGTGTATCGCATCCACGGCACCAACCAGCCGTCGACGATCGGCAAATTCGTGTCCTCGGGCTGCATCGGCATGCTCAACGACGACGTTTCCGACCTGTTCGACAGGGTCAAGGTCGGCACGCGCGTGGTGGTGCTGCCGGGTGGAGCTCCGCCACCGTCGACGGCTACGGCATCCGTCCAGCCGATGCCCGGGCCGAACGCCGCGCCGCCGCCTCCGATGTCCAGCGCTCCCGGTACTCAGCCGACCGTGGTGCCGCCGCTGCCGGCACCAATGACAGTGCGGTAGGACTAAGCCAACCGTCTTACCGGCTCGCCTCCAAGCCAGGCGGTGATACCCTCGACCATCTGGCGATAGTGATTGCGAAAACCCTCCTCGGTAACATAGCCGAGATGCGGGGTCAGCACGATGTTATCGAGCTTGCGGAACGGATGATCGACCGGGAGCGGTTCGACAGAAAACACGTCGATCCCGGCGCCTGCGATTTTGCGCTGCTGCAGGGTTTCCAGCAGTGCCACTTCATCCACAATCGGTCCGCGCGCGGTGTTGACCAGATACGCCGTCGGCTTCATCCGCGCCAGATCGTCGCGTCCGACCAAGCCGCGTGAGCGCTGGCTCAGCACCACATGGATGGTGACGATGTCGGCGGTGGCGAACAGTTCCTCCTTGCCGGCATGGCCGACGCCGACTTCCTTGCAGCGCTCCGGTGTCAGGTTCGGGCTCCACGCGATCACGTTCATGCCGAACGCCTGCGCCAGTTTTGCGACTTTGCTGCCGAGCTTGCCAAGGCCGACTACGCCCAGCGTCCGGCCCTCGATTTCCATGCCGACAAATTTCTGCAGCCGTTCGCCGGCATGCATGCGCGCGCTTTCGCGGCCGATATTGCGGGTTAGTTCGAGGATGAGGCCCATGGTGAGGGGCGCGGTGGGATCGCGGCCCCATTGCGTCCCGCACAGCACGACGTCGTGTTCTTTCGCGGCTTCCATATCGATCGCGGCATTGCGCATGCCCGAGGTGATCAGCAGTTTCAGCCTGGGCAATGCCGCGAACAGTGCGCGAGGAAACGGCGTGCGCTCGCGCATCGCGCAGATGATCTCGAAATCCTTCAAGGCGCCGGCGGCGGCCTCGTTGGACGCAAATGGTTCATCGAACACGGTAACGTCGACACGGTCCTGGAGCGGCGACCAGTCGGCGACCTTGGTGGAGAGATTGAGATAGTCGTCGGTAATTGCACAGCGCAGCCGCGTCATGACCAGGTCCGTTCATAGCAATAATGGCGGCTTGAGTTGGCCGCCGGGACAGCGTCATGGTCGCGCGCAACGCCGGCGCGCGCAAGCGTCCGCACCCTGACTACGTGGTGAAATCAGGTCGAATGCAGATGCGACGAGGATACATGCTTGGCGCGCCAGGCCGGGCCCGGGCCGCGCATGTAATGCTGTTCCGGCCGATAGGGATGGAACGCGGCAACGATGAATTGCCGCCAGAACTCGCGAATTTCGCTGATCAGTCCGGGCTGGGGGGCACGGCCGTCGACAGCCGATGATGGGGACGATGATGCGATGGTTGCCATGGCGCGTTCTGCCGGTTGCCCGCGATTTTTTGAGGAGAAAATCGCTGGAATTCGTTGCGAGAACAGTCTTGGCGGGATTGATTAAAAAGCGGTTTTTATTGTCCGGACCGTGGCGGTGGCCGAAGTTAGGCTTGCTAAATTCTTAAGGCCGGTTGCCCTTTTGCAACAGCGCCGCTACATCAGCGCCAGCAAATCCCCCACAACACACGGTTCAGGGAACACGATGGCGCGCCAGTTCGTTTATTTCATGCAGGGTCTGTCCAAGACCTATCCCGGCAACCGCAAGGTGCTCGATAACGTCCATCTGTCGTTTTATCCCAATGCCAAGATCGGCGTGCTCGGCGTCAACGGATCCGGCAAATCGACGCTGCTGCGGATCATGGCCGGCATCGACAAGGAGTATAACGGCGAGGCCTGGGTCGCCCAGGGTGCGCGCGTCGGCTACCTCGAGCAGGAGCCGCAGCTCGACCCTGCAAAGACGGTGCGCGAGAACGTGATGGAAGGGGTCGCCAAGCAGAAGGCGATCCTGGATCGCTACAACGAATTGGCGATGAATTATTCCGATGAGACCGCCGACGAGATGACCAAATTGCAGGACGAGATCGAGGCCGCGGGCCTATGGGATCTCGACAGCAAGGTCGATCAGGCGATGGACGCGTTGCGCTGCCCGCCTGATGATTCCGACGTCACCAAACTGTCCGGCGGCGAGCGCCGCCGGGTTGCACTGTGCAAGCTGCTGCTCGATCAGCCCGATCTGCTGCTGCTCGACGAGCCGACCAACCATCTCGACGCCGAGTCGGTGTCATGGCTGGAAGGGCACTTGCGCAACTATCCCGGCGCGATCCTGATCGTTACCCACGACCGCTATTTCCTCGACAACGTAACGGGGTGGATCCTGGAGCTCGACCGCGGCAAGGGCATTCCCTATGAGGGCAATTACACCGCGTGGCTGTCGCAGAAGCAGAAGCGTCTGGCCCAGGAAGGCCGCGAGGAGGCGGCGCATCAGCGCACGCTGGAGCGCGAGCAGCAATGGATCGCGGCCTCGCCCAAGGCGCGCCAAGCCAAATCCAAGGCGCGTTACCAGCGCTATGAAGAACTGCTGAAGCAGGCGAGCGAGAAGCAGACCCAGACCGCGCAGATCACCATTCCCGTCGCCGAGCGGCTCGGGCAGAACGTGGTCGACTTCGAGGGCTTGAGCAAAGGTTTCGGCGATCGCGAACTGATCGACCATCTCACTTTCAAGCTGCCGCCCGGCGGCATTGTCGGCGTGATCGGCCCCAATGGCGCCGGAAAGACCACGCTGTTCCGGATGATCACCAAACAGGAAATGCCCGACAAGGGCAGCATCACCATCGGCGAATCCGTGCATCTAGGTTACGTCGATCAGTCGCGCGACGCGCTCGACGGTTCCAAAAACGTATGGGAGGAGATTTCCGGCGGCAACGAGCAGATCCTGCTCGGCAAGCGCGAGGTGAATTCGCGCGGATATGTATCTTCGTTCAACTTCAAGGGCGCCGACCAGCAGAAGAAAGTCGGCTCGCTGTCAGGTGGCGAGCGCAACCGTGTACATCTGGCGAAAATGCTCAAATCCGGCGCCAACGTGCTGCTGCTCGACGAGCCGACCAACGATCTGGACGTCGATACGCTGCGCGCGCTGGAAGAGGCGCTGGAGGATTTCGCCGGCTGCGCCGTCATCATCAGCCATGATCGCTGGTTCCTCGACCGCATCGCCACCCACATCCTGGCCTTCGAGGGCGAGAGCCATGTCGAATGGTTCGAAGGCAATTTCCAGGATTATGAAAAGGACAAGATGCGGAGACTGGGACAGGACAGCATCATTCCGCATCGGGTGAAGTACAAGAAGCTGACAAGGTAATGGGGCTATGGCGAAGGAGCGATCTGATCGACGCGGGAACAAGTCATTTCTCGCGAAAGGCTTGCGTGCTTTAATTTTCGGTATGCTCCTTTTCGGTCTGGCGTTTCCATATAATGCACACGCCGCCGACGCAGCCTTCACCCGGTTCATCGCCTCGCTCTGGCCGGACGCGCAGAAGGAAGGCGTATCGCGCGCGACGTTCGAGCAGGAGACGCGCGGCCTGGAGCCCGATTACAAATTGCCGGACCTGATCTTGCCCGGCCGTCCCGCGACCGGGGCGGCGTCGCAAGCTGAATTCGTGCAGGTGCCGGCCGACTATGTGAAGGAAGCGAGCATCGCCAGGCTGGCTGCCGAGGGGCAGCGGTTGAAGCAGAAGTACCGCCCCGCGCTCAACGCGATCGAACAACGGTTCGGCGTGCCGGCCACCGTCGTGCTGGCGATCTGGGGCCGCGAAACCGACTACGGTCGCTACGCGCTGCCTTACGATCTGGTGCGCGTGCTGGCGACGCAGGCCTATGTCGGCCGCCGCAAGGAGCAATATCGCACCGAGCTCGTTCTCGCCCTGAAAATTCTCAGCGAAGGCAAGGTCGCGCGCAAGGACATGCGCTCGTCATGGGCGGGCGCGACCGGGCTGACACAGTTCCTGCCAACGGAGTTTTACAAGCACGGCGTGGATTTCGATGGCGACGGTCGCGTCGATATCTGGACTTCTGTGCCGGACGCGCTGGCCTCCGCGGCGCAGCAGCTCGTCAACAAAGGCTGGCAGCCCGGCTTGCGCTGGGCCTATGAGGTGCGTGCGCCGGCCAATGCCGATTGCACCCAAGGCGTGGCTGAAGTGACAAAACCGATCGGCGACTGGCTGCGCGCCGGCTTTGTGCCGGTGCATGGACAACAATTGAGCTCGGCGGAGCAGGCACAGCCGGCGTCGCTATTGCAGCCCGAGGGGATTTATGGCCCGGCGTTCCTCACCACCAAAAATTACTTCGTGATCAAGGAATACAATTTTTCGGATTTGTATGTGCTGTTCGTCGGGCATCTCAGCGACCGCATCGTAAGTCCGCGGCCCTTCGCGACGCCGTGGTCGGCTTCGTCCCAACTGCGCACCACCGCCGTCGAGGCGATGCAGCGTCATCTCACTCGCATCGGGCTCTATAGCGACAAATTGGACGGCAAGGCGGGAATGAAGACACGCGCGGCACTCGGCGCGTACCAGAAATCTGCCAGCCTCAAGGTCGACTGTTGGCCGAGCGAAGCGGTTTTGCGCGCGATGAGCACGGCAAAGTAAATTCGCCGTGATTCCGGGACGCGCGACGGCGTAAAAACCAAAACCCGGCCGGATGCCGGCCGGGTTTCGAATTCAAGCTGCACGAGAATTTGCGCGGCGGCAATCAGATCAGTTGCAGACCTCGACGCGGCGGAAGCGCCAGCTATAGCCATCCCAGAAACGCTCGCGAACCATGCGGCACGCGGGAGCTTCTTCGACATAAACCGGCGCCGGAGCGGCATAGGCCGGACGGCTCGAAGCGATGGCGCCGCCGACGATCGCGCCGCCGATGAGTCCCGCCGCCACGCCAGCCGCGACGCCACGCTGGGCGCTCGCTGGGGTCGACGCAAGGGCGCCGGCAACTGTCGCGATAGCGAGGAAGGCAGAAAATGTCTTCTTCATTGCTTGGTCTCTCCTGGAGAAGGCGCCGTGAGGCCGGCACCGGGTTTAAAGATCTACGCACACGCCGTATTTCGAAACTGACTGTCCCGCCAGAAAGCGCACAACCGTCAACTTGAAGTAAACGTTAGCTATCCCTCGACGGAAAAAACGGTTTTTTCGGGCCGAATCGCAAAAAACGCTCCGGAAACAAGTCGTTCCCGGAACGTCGCTGGATCCGTCGAAACCTATCAGGGCATTCGGCTTAATCGCAGACCCGGACCCGGCGCACACGCCAGCCGTAACCGTCCCAAAAACGCTGACGCTGCATGTAACAGCTGCCATAGCCGGGCCCCGCGACATAGGCCGGCCCGCCGTAGTAACCTGGACCGTAATAGCCGTTCTGGGATGCAATTGCGCCGCCGACGATGGCCCCGCCGAGCAAGCCGGCCGCGACACCCGCGGCCACGCCGCGCTGCGCATGCGCCGGAGCAGGCGCTGCCAAGGTCGAAACAGCCAAGGTGGCGGTGGCCGCGACGACCAGTAATGTTCTCTTCATGGCTTCACCTCTTTTCCGAAACTGAGAGGCAGGGGAAGGTCCTGCGGAACCCAAAGTTTCATATTCCGCTCGAACATTCAATGAAGGGTGCCGCGGCTTTCAGAAAGATTGAAGCAATGGCATTGCAACGCAGCATTCCGATCGGCATTTCCGGCGGGCATCGCGATTCCGGTCGATCGGTGGCCTGAACGTCTCTGCGCGGCGTCATTTCGGCCCTGTTCCGTGGGGGACTTCTTGGATTCCTTCATTCTGTAGCGCTGCTAACTCTGTAGATTGGAATCGCTTGAAAAAGCGGTTTTTTCTTTTGCATCCCGCGCCGGTCTTAAATATCCAATGGACAAGCATATCGAGAGCGTCGTCCGTTCATGATTGTTTGTTCCTGCAATGTCTTCACCGACCACGACGTGCGCAACGCCGTGAGCGTTGCGCAGATGCCGCCGCGCACCCCGGGGCAGGTCTACGGTTGTCTTGGCTGCAGTGTCCAGTGCGGCCGATGCGCCCGCACCATCAAGAAGATCATGGATGAAGCGCTTGGCGCCTGCGCCAAGTCCTGCTGCTCGGGCTGCCCGCACAGCCGGACTGATGTAGAAACGCCTGTTCAGGTCGAGTTTTCCCTCGCTGCGTCCTGAAATCCCAAGATAAGCCTGCTTCCTTCCGTTTCTGGCTGCTCCCGCCGGGGGTTGCTCCCGCGCACAATCTAATTTAGAAAAGTTCTAAATTTGGGGTGCCGGCTCATAGGCCTTGAACAGGAGTGTACCGCGATGCAGGGCGACCTGAAAGTCATCGAATATCTCAACAAGGGCCTGCGCAGCGAGCTGACTGCCATCAACCAGTATTGGCTGCATTTTCGGTTGCTCAATCACTGGGGCCTGCTGGAAATGGCCAAGACGTGGCGCAAGGAATCGATTGAGGAGATGCACCATGCCGACCGCTTTACCGACCGCATCCTGTTCCTCGACGGCTTTCCCAACATGCAGGTGCTGGATCCGTTGCGGATCGGCCAGAACGTCAAGGAAATCATCGAGTGCGACCTCGCCGCCGAATTAGGTGCGCGCGCGCTTTACGAGGAAGGCGCAACCCATTGCCATAGCGTCAAGGACTACGTCTCCCGCGACCTGTTCGAAAGCTTGATGAAGGATGAGGAACATCACATCGACTTCCTTGAAACCCAGTTGCATCTGATCGATCGGATCGGCCTCGATCTCTACACGCAGAAGCATGTCGGCGGCCTCGAAAGCGAGTTCGAGCCGAAGAAGTAGCGGTCGGCAATGGGACGCGTCAGGACGTCCGCTTCTGCACGGCCGATGCCGGGCATTCGGCAAGCGCCGCCTGCACGGCGGCAGCGGCGCCGGCTACGCGGAATTCCGCAGTGGTGCGTCCCGCATTGAGCGACCGGATCCGTAAATACAGCGTGCTTGAATTGACAAGTTCGTCGATGAATTGTGCTACCGCGGTCTTGTCCTCGATAACGATCACCGTATAGCCAAGCAGGATTCGGGACGCGACGTTGTCGCGGCCGGGTTTGTCGTCGAAGCGATAGCCGAGTGCAGAGTTGTTGTCAGAGCCGATCTTGAATTCGAATGAAAACCGCACAATCGGATTTCGCTCGAAACAGGTCAACTGCAACTGCGCCGGCTTTGTATAATCTTCTCCGGAGTGCGAGCTGTTGCGGGTCATCAATAGCGCGCTGGCGATCGCGTTGCCGGTGATGCGGTCGGGCTGACGCTCGATCCTCCATTCGCCGGATGAAATGGTATTGGCCGTCGTCGAGACGTAAGGGTCCGCACAGCCACTCAGCGATAATGTTATCCAGACGACGGCCACCCAGCGCACGACGCTTCTCCCCAAGCTTCGGTTATTTTGTAACCCGTGAGCGAAAGAGACAAGACGTTAGAAAAGTGGAAGGGCGGACTGGTGCGCGGAATACGAGTAAAGATCGTCATTGCCGGCGAAGCCAAGCAATCCAGCTATCGCGCAGCGTGATCGGATCGATACGTCGTTTCGCTCGGAAATCAGAGCTGCGTCTTGTAGCGTGCCTCGATCACGGCCTGCGGCTCCGGCTCGCCAAGCGTCGTCTGGTCGTAAATGATCTGGCCGATGCTCGGCAGCACCGCACGCTCCACCTTCATATCGGATGACCACAGCTTCGAGCGCATCAACGCCTTGCCGCAATGAAAATAAGCTTCGCGGACGGCGATGTGTAATACCGCGCGCGGTAACCTGCCGAACTCTTCCAGTGAAGCCAGCAAATCCGGATCGACAGATAGTTTGCCCGTTCCGCCGACGCGCAGGGTTTCGTCAATACCCGGCACGAAGAAGATCATCTGCAACTGTCCGCTGCCTTCGACGATATTCCTGAAACTGTCGATGCGGTTGTTGCCGGAGCGATCGGGCATCACGAGTTGCGTCGGCGACGCCACATGGATGAACCCGGGATTGCCGCCGCGTGGCGAGGCATCGACGCTGCCATCGGAGCCGGATGTAGCGAGCACGCAGAACGGCGACATGCCGATGAATTTCTTCGCGTGCGTATCGATCTCGGGCCGCGCTTTCGCGATCACGCGGGGCGAGGGCAGCGGATAGACCGCGGGAAGATCGAAGGCGGCAGCATCGGTCAAGGGACTGCTCCGGCGGAGGTTCATGCAGGCAACGTATCATCGTATAATGGGTTCGAAAAGGTGAGCGCGGCAAGGTCGGTAGGGCGGCAAAGGTGCTTTCGCCGCGCTGCGCTTTGCCAGCCTAGGAACGGTTTCGCCACGGCCAGTCGATCACATCGGCGCAATAGAGCGCCCACCAGATGATGACCGGTTGAAGCACCAAGCGTGGGCCGTGATAGAGCCAGCTATTGGCGACGTAAGGCAGGTCGACCCCGTCGATGGCGTGTTTGAAATTTGCCGGCCACACACAGAACGCATAGGCCGCCAACGCGATGCCGGCCCACCAGCGCAGCGGTTTTGTCACCAGCGCGATGGATGCTATCAGTTCGAACAGGCCGGTGAGGAAAATCACCTGCGGTGCGAACGGCACCCACGACGGCGTGATCGCAAGCAACTTCTCCGGCGCCCACAGATGCGCGACGCCCGCCGCCGAAAAAAACGCGGCCAAAATCCACCGCATCGCGGCGCGGCGGCCGCTTCGCACCTCTGCCACGACCAACGCGCCTCCCTCCTTACATTGTCTTTTGCGGCGCGGTCTGCAGCAGGTCCTGCAGTTGCCGCTTGTAGAATTTGGCGTCGCCGGTGGTGAGGTGTCCCTTAGTATCGCTGCTGGCTGGAATGAGATGCACTCGCCCATTCTTGATCCGCTTCATTGCAGCGTCGGTGATGCCGGTTTCCGGCGGATTGCGTTCATCGTCCGCAGCGTTGATGGCGAGCACCATAGCCTCGATCCTCTCCAGTCCGGGGCCCGGATCGTAGTCGTGCGACGCTTCCCACTGGTAGATGAAATCGTTGGCATCGGCGATGAAAGGCGCCTTGAGGCGGTCGTCGATCATCCGGTCGGCCTGTGCCGCGGTCGGCGCCAGTTTTTGATAGTTGAGCGTGCCGCCGGCGGTTGCCACTCCGAACGTGATACTTGCGTATTTCATCATGCGCGGCTGCGCGGTGTAGTTGCCGCCATTATAGTCGGGATCGTTGCGGATGGTCTCCAGCATCATCCGCCTCAGCATCCAGTTGCGCGCCGCCATCTCGGTCGGCTGCGACGCCATCGGCACCAGCGCGTCCATATAGGCCGGATATTTTCCGCCCCAGATCCAGGTGTGCATCCCGCCCATGGAGTTGCCGATGATGAGCCGCAGATGCGCGATGCCGAGGCCCTCCTTGAGCAGGCGGTAATGCGCCTCCACCATGTCCTCGTAATCGTATTTCGGGAACGCGGTCTTCATGCCGTCCGATGGTTTTGACGATTTACCGTGGCCGATGCCGTCGGGAATGATGATGTAATATTTCGTGGCATCAAGCGGTTGTCCGGCCCCGAACAGCTCGCCGGCAAACGTCGGCGTCAGCATGCTTGCCGCCGAGCCCGCCGAGCCGTGCAGCACCAGCACCGGTTGTCCGGTCGGCTCGCCGAGCGTGGTGTAGTGCAGGCGCAGCTCCGGCATTATTTCGCCGGTGTGGAATTTGAAATCTTTTACGATCCAGTCGCCCTGTTTCGGCGCCGGATAGTCGGCCGCCAGGACGGCGAACGAGATGAATGCAAAAACCGCCGATAGCGCCGCGCGCAACAGATGCATGGTCGTCTCCCCGAGCGCGGCCGCTCTGCCGGGCCGCTTGGCAAGGAGACTAACATGCCAGGTGCCGGGATCGAGGGCTTTGCGTGGCGGCAGCCTGTCAAAATTTTGCCAGATGCGCACCGCGTGACGGAAATACTATCGCGTATCCTCGATATCGGTTTCAGGCCGGTCGCTGCCGGCGGCGGTTTCGGTGTGCCATTTGCCATCCTCCGTCTCGTATTCGATCATTTCGGTGCGGCCGGGAACGCGCTGCTCGGCGGCGGCGCGTTTGGCGGCGGCAAGGGCGGCCGCATGGGTAGGGAAAGGCTCGGAAAACACAGCGCCGACGGTGTAGGCCCAGCCGCCATCATGCTGGACGATTTTGTAGGTGACATGGGACATTGGAACTCGCTGGTTTGCTTGCGCGGGGTGGCGACGGGGGTGAATGTAGTGTCCATTCTATGTCAAAACCGGCAGCTGATGTAGGATTTCGCGTCCTCGGATCGTCCTCGAGGAAGGAATGGCGAGAACGGCCGGCGGCGAGCAAAGGAGGCAACGATGTGCCGTAACATCAAGACGCTGTTCAATTTCGAACCGCCCGCGACCGAGGATGAAGTCCACGCCTCCGCGCTGCAATTCGTGCGCAAACTGTCGGGATTCAACAGGCCGTCGCAGGCCAACGAGGCGGCGTTCGACCGCGCGGTGGAAGAAGTTTCGATGGCCGCGCGGAAACTGCTGGCGTCGCTGCATACCCACGCGCCCGCGCGCGACCGCGAGGTCGAGGCGGAGAAGGCGCGCGAGCGGTCGAAAGCGCGGTTCGGCTGACCGCTTGCCAGAGCTTGTTCCTTAAAACCGCGTCCCGGTGTCTGCCGATACCGCTCAGGGCCGGGTCAAACCTCGCTTGGCCATTTCGTCGTCGATCGCTTTCTTGGCCTTGAGCTGACCTTCTGTCGGCGCGTCGCCAGCGCTTTTCTTTTCCTTGATGGCGTCTCGATTGTTGTTATGCGCGTCGATCAGCGCGTCGTCGCTCATTTTGTGGACAGTCTTAGCAATGCCTGTGTCGGGTGAATCGGGTTTTTTTGCCATTCTGTGTTTCCTGAAAGTTGATCGAAAATAATACGCCGCCGTCGAAATTGTTACGGTGATTTTGAAAAGTCAATTGCTTTGGAAACATCAGCCGCGGTTCAAATTCGGCACTCTCCGCCTTGCTGCTGATCCGTGTCCCATTTCACCGGCAGGTTCAGCAATCCGCGAAACGCCCAGCCGCCGATCCGCACCGGGTCGGCGCCGTCTAGCCGCAAGCCCTTGAGCCGGGCAAAGATGCTGGGTAGCGCGATATCGGCGACCATCGCGCGCGAGGCCCAGGCGCCGGCGCAATAATGCGGCCCTGCGCCGAACGCGATGCTTTTGGCGGTATCGCGGGTGATGTCGAAGCTGTCGGGATCGCAAAAGCAGGCCTCGTCGCGGTTGGCCGAGCCGAACATGAAGAACACGCGGTCCTCTGGCTCGAAATCGACCCCGCCATACGACCACGGTCTTGCGACCCGGCGCGGCGACATCCCGATCGGCGCGATCCAGCGCGCATATTCCTCGAACACCGCGATCCACTTCGCTTCGCCCGAGCGCACCAGCGCAAGTTGCTCCGGATGCGTCAGCAGCGCCCAGATGGTGCCCGCGATGGCGTCGCGCGGCTCGTTCTGGCCACCGGAGATCGCAAGCTTGATGTTGGCGCGTATGCTTTCGAGCCGCATGCCGGCGGACAGCAGTACGCTGAGGATGGAGGCGTTGGGATGCCTGGTCACGACCGGAATCATTTCGTCGATTGCCGCATCGATGCCCGCGGTGGCGGCCTGGCAGCGCGCCTCGACCTCCTTGTCGCCGGTATAGTTGGCGATGCCGTCGATCATCGCCTGCGACCACGCATCCATGTCCTGGAAGCGCATGTTGGTGAGGCCGGTGACGTCCTTCAGGCATTCGGCCGACAGCGGCAGCGCGAACGCCTTGCAGAGATCGGCGCGCCCGGCCGGCGCAAGCTCGTCGAGAATGCGGTTGGCGTGCGCCTGAAACACCTTGCTCCAGGTGTCGCGCACGGTTCGCGGCGACACTGACGGAAACATCGCCGCGCGTTCCGCCATGTGCGCATCGCCATCCTTGCGCATCATATTGTGGCCCATCAGCGTGTTCATCAATCCCGCCGGCTGATGCGACGAGAACACGTCGATCCGCTTCTCCTGGGTGAAGATGTCGTCGCGCCGCGTGAAGATCGTCGAGCCGAACTGCGGCACGAACGCGATCGGCGCCTCCCGGCGCATCCGCGCCAGATCCGGATAGGGATCGGCCCAGAAGGCCGGTACGTTGATGTTGAAGTGTGGGGCGCTGGACATGGCGCGATCATTGATCGGAGCGTCGCGAATGTCCAGCGTGGCCGGGCCGCTGCATCAAGGCGATTAAGACCGCGCCGACGGCGTTTGCTGCGGCCACGAATTGCCGACGCTCACACCGCCCTGTAGCCGCCGTCCGCCATCACGATTGAGCCGGTCACATAGGCCGACAGATCGGAGGCGAGGAAGATCGCCGGTCCCACGATGTCCTCGGGTTGTCCGGCGCGGCCGAGCGGCGTGTGCTCGATGAACAACCTGACGCCGTCCGGATTGTTGACGCGCGTGCCGGCGTTCAGCGGCGTTTCGATAAAGCCGGGGCCGATCGCGTTGACGCGCACGCCGTCCTTGCCGAGTTCGACGGCAAGGGCGCGGGTGAAGCCGAGCACACCGTGTTTCGATGCGGTATAGGCGGGTGAACTCGGCTGCCGGATATGCACGAAGGACTGGATCGAGCCGATATTGACAATGCGTCCCTTGTTGGCGCGCAGGGAGCCTAGAAACGCATGCGTGACGTTGAACACGCCGGTGAGGTTGACGGCGATGATATCTTCCCAGTCCTTGACCACGGCGTCTGCCGCGCCGGTCATGCCGTTGCGTCGCGCGATGCCGGCGTTGTTGACCAGGATCGAGACCGGCCCGACGCCATCGGCGATCTGTTTCGCCATCGCGACGCAGGCCATGCGGTCGGCGACATCGAGCGCAAAACTGTCGACGGTGCCGCCGGCGTCGCCGACCAGTTTCGCGGTTGCCTTAGCGCCCGCTGCGTCGACGTCCAGCGCGACCACCCGCGCGCCCTCGCGTGCATAGCCGAGCGCGATCGCGCGCCCGATGCCGGAGCCCGCGCCGGTGACGACCGCAATGTGGTTTGCAAGAAGCGGCACGGCTGTTACTCTTTTTTGATATTCGACAGGATAACGGACGCGCGCATTTGCACAAGTGCCGGTACGGCGCAACGCTCAGCGTGTTGCGATGCGCTGCCGCACGTTTCGGTCGCATTCCGGGTCAAGACAATTTCGGGTTACTTCGCTGCCGCTTTACCGTCACGGCCGCAGGCCTTGATCTCCGAAGGCTGTTTGGCGTGCAGCGGCGGCTTGAAGATCGCGAGGTATCCTACGTCGCCCTTGAGCTGGTGGAAGCCAGCCTCGCGGTAGCCGACGGCCGCGAGTTCGCACCGCAGCATATTGGGCGGTGTTCCGTGTTCGCCGGTGGCGCGATCGAGGTCGACAATCCCCACCAGCGCGTCTGGCTTCATTGCAGCGGCTAGATTGAACAGCAGGGCGTAGGGCTGCGCGATCTCATGGTACATGTGAATGAGCACGGCGGCATCGAGCATGCGCGCGGGCAGCCGCGGATCGTGCGCTTCGCCGAGCCCGACCCTGACATTGGCGACTTTGGCGGTGCGCACGCGCCTCTGTAGCGCTTCCAGATATTTCGGGGTGATATCCTGCGCCAGCACCTCGCCGGCTGGTCCCACGGCGCGCGACAGCGCCATCGTGTAAAAACCGCTGCCGGCGCCGATATCGCCGACCCGCATCCCCGGTCTGATGCCGAGCAACTCGAATACCTGCTCGGTCTCGTTGGCCGAGCGCCGCTCGTCTTCGGACGCCCACTCCGGACTGATGATGCCTGCGACCGGGCGGTCCGGCGCGGGAAACGCGGCGGCTCCGACTCCAGGCGGAGCGAGGGGAATTACAGTTTCGGCGACAGCCATTCGGGCGCTTACGCCGGCGCTGGAAACCAGCGCCAGGAAGATGGTGGCGACGGATTTTCGGGCTGAACACATCATCGCGGCCGCTTTCGGAATTCCCGTGCCGAGTGCGCGGAGTTCCGCGTCCCGATCCGAGAAGCCAACGCGCGATGCGTCAATATGTTCGTGCTTTGCGCCGGGAAATGCCGGTTGACGCCGTCAACCGCGCGATGCGGACGCGTCCGCCGGCGCTTCGCCGCGCTCGGGGAGGGTTTCACCGGCGCTCCCGTCCGGGCGGGCCATCGGGCGCGGGCGACGGTTGGTGATACGAAACAGCGTGTGCACCGTGGTGCCGACCGTCGCGCAGCCGCCGCGCATGTTGGGCAGGATCAGAACCGCTTCACTCATCGTCATTCCTCCTTTTGCTACGGTGGGGAAACGAACTGACGATTATTCGGTTCTTCATGACGTGTTGGTATGCTTGACGAGACGTTAACGATGCGCATCCATCGTTCTTCGCGTGTGATGATCCCGCGGCGCGCCTTTGGCCTGCGGCAGACGTAAACGGCCTTCGCCCGGTTGACAGCTATATCGCGGTGAGGGACAACGAGGCGGCCGTGAAAGCGGCAACCATCGGCGTTTGCCGCTCGTGAGGGTTCTTGCCATGCGCGCATTTACCCGGACGTCTTCCGCCGCCGCCGATCCGGCTGCGCTCCACCGCGCGCGCGCCGAACCCCGGCCACCGGTTCACCCGATTGGTTCGGTGCATGCGAGCATCGTGAATTCCGTGGTGTCGGGCTGGCCGCGGGACAATGCGCGCGATGGGGCAGGCGCGCCGTGCGGCACTGCCGGCCGAAGTTACGATTTCAGCCGGATATCGATCCACGCTCCGCGCACCATCGACAAGGACAAGATCGGCGGCCGCGCCGGTTTTGGCGACGACAATGCCGCCGTCGCGTTCGATACCGGCTCGGGCGCGGGCTCCGGATCGGGTTCGGGCTCCGGCTCCCAACCCAAGCCGGCGCCGCCCGCCGCTCCTCCGAAAGCGAAAACGGCGGGTGTGGATTCCTTCGTGGTCCAATGGTCGAAAAATACCGCTGCGGGCGGCGACAGTCCGACCAATCCCCGGCTCCGGCTCGACTTCAAAGCAAAATTCAAGAACGACGCCGACCATGATCCGGCGCTGGCCGATTTCCGCCAGAACGCGATGGCGGTCTGGGAAATCACCGACGGCCCGCTGAAGGGGCGCAAGGTCGAGGAGACGATGCACGATGACCATTATTCGCGGGCGGATGCCGATGAAGGCTCGGCCACCGGCGTCAGCTTCACCTCGAACGACAACCCCGGCGTGAAAGACATCAACAAGGACGACGTACTCGACTACAGCTTCACCGCCGAGCAGATGATCATCGACACGTCCCAGGCCGGCAAGGTGATCGCCAAGCGCGGGCCGCACACGGCCACCATCAAGGGCAAGGACCCGCGCAGCTATGGCGGCGTTCCGAAGACGTTGAATTCATAAACACACGCCCCGTAGGACGGTTAGTGCCAGCGTAATCCGCCGCCAGCGGCGTAGAGCGAGTGGTCGGATGGGCGATTACGCTGCGCTGATCCGACCTACGCCAACTGCGGCCTACACCTGCACTTCGCCCTCGTCCTTGCCGTTCCAGTAATGGATGCGCGAGGCGTGCACCTTGATCATGACGAGACCCGGCGTGTCGATGCCCTGCTCGAACCAGAGGTCGAGATCCTTGGTCCAGTGCGCCTGGAAGCGCGCCTTGTCGCGGATTAGCTCGGCCTCGCCTTCGATCGACAGCATCAGCGGCCGCATGCCGAGCAGGCCCGACGAGCCCTGCAGCGACATCCCGACCTTGGGATCGCGCCGGATGTCCGCCACGGTATGCGTGCCGCTGTCGGTAAAAAAGTAGGAATCGCCGTCATACGCGACCTGGCGGTTGTTGCTCATCGGCCGCGCTGCGATCTGCCCGCCCTCGGCGCGCGTCGACAACATGGTGAAATCGATGTCGCGCATCTTCTCGGCGATTTCCTGCAGGGTCATTTTGGCCATGGCTGTGCTCCGGTTCGCGGGGCATAACGCGGCAGGCGGCGGTTGGTTTCGGCTCATTCACCGCCGTGCATCATAACTTAGGATTGCTGGGCACGGCGCAAGGGCGCCTTTGCCCATCCTACGCTTACCACGTCGGCGAGGTCATGGCGTCTTCAGATAGTTGCGGTGCAGGTCGAGCTGGAGCGATTGCGCTCGGCTGCGGTCGCGGCCCGAGGCCATGAACAGCACGATGCGTTTTTCCTCGATGCAGCGAACCGCGATGGTGTAGTCGCTGCGGGTGCCGAAGCGCGAATATTTGGTGCGCTCGATCTCGCCAAAACCTATGCGCCGGATCGCCGCCTCGCCGCGCGCGAAGCATTCGTTTTGCGACACCGTCATCTCGTCCCAGTCGCTGGCGATCGCAGGTCCGTCGCCCAGCGCAAAGGCGGGAGCGGATGAAAGGCATGCGAGGATCGCGCCGACGAGAGCAGGGCGGAAATCTGGCAAATGGAAATTCCCCGGATTGGCGCTCACCCGGCGGCGGGCGAACGCGAGTGTGTCGGGGCGACCGGGTTGAAGGTTCAATCGATTGAAATGCGCAAGCGTGTGTCGAGCGAAGATGGGCAAAGCGGTACGATAGAGCTTTGCGCATGCCGCCCGTCGGCTACACTTCGGCGAACGCGACTCACCCTACCTCGCAGGCTCACACGCAGATTCCAAAGGAACAACTCCATGAAGGTGCCAACCGCCATTCGTGCTGCGCTGCTTGCGCTGACGGCCATCGCTGGCCTGCCGTCGGTCTCGTTTGCCGACAGCGGCACGGTGTCACTCACCATCTACAAAGCGGGATGGGTGATCGGCGGCTCGGGCGGCGGCGGCACGCTGACCTTCCGCGGCCGCAGTTACCCACTGTCCGCCGGCGGCCTCGACTACGGCTTCGTGTTCGGCGGATCGAAGACGGTGCTGCGCGGCCGGGTGCGCAATATCGCGCGGCCATCCGACGTCGCCGGCGTCTACGGCGCAGCCGGCGCCGGCCTCGCCATCGGCGGCGGCGCGCGCGCCATCGTACTGACCAACCAGAAGGGCGCCGTGCTCGAACTGAGCGGCCGGCAGGTCGGGCTGATGGCGAACGTGGACCTGAGCGGGCTGGCGATCACGTTGAAGTAAGGAGCAGGGCGCAATCAGCGCAAGCATTGCGCCGCCCGGCGGCGTCCAACCCGACATTCAAAACAGAGGCAGGGCAATCAAGCGATCGGGCCCCCATGTCCGTTTCGATGAACGGTTGTTCATAAAAAGAAAATCTACCTTGCAGGCAACCAACGTCACGTTTGCGCGATTGTGCTGCCGTACCTTTGTCCAATGGAGGTTTCGATGAAAAGCCTTGCTTTCGGATTGGCCGCGGTTCTCGGCCTCGCACTTCCGGCCACGGCCGGGACAGTCGATCGAATCCATCTTGCCCAAGCCCCGAGTGGCGCCGGTCAATCCGGCGCAGGTCAGTCCGGCTCCGGCCAATCCGGCGCAGCCAGTGAGACCGCGAGAACATCGGGCAGCCAGGATGGCGGCGCGGCAACCGGCGACAATGCGCGCTCGTCCGGCGCGGGTGGCGATCGCGCCGCGGCAAGCCGTCGCGACGGAGACCAGGGCCGCATGAGCGAGAGCCGGCGCGGCGGCGACAGGGTGGGAGAGGGACGGCGCGAGGGCAGCCGGACCAGCATCCGCGCCAACGTCCGGATCGGCGAGCGTGACGGCGTTCGCTCGCGTGTCCGCTACGGCTCGCGCACGACAATCCGCGCGCGCTACGGCTCCAGCGACGACGTCTACTACTCCCGCCGCAAGAAGGTCCGGCGTTATGTCCATTCCGAGCCCTCGGTCATCATCCGGCGCAAGAAGGCGCGGCGTTACGTTTATGATAAGCCGTCCCGCGTGTCGGTGAGCCGCCGCTATCGCAGCGGCGTTGTGGTCCGTGGCGGAGAGTCGGCACGGGTCGGCGTCAGCGTGCGCAGCCGTACAACGCGAACCACGGTGGGAGAGCGCAGCGGCGGCGCGCGCGGCAGCGTCAGCGTGAACGAGCGCAGCACGACAACGCGATCCACCGGCGGCGGCAGCGAGACGAACCGGTCGGACGGTGAATCCGCCGGCGGCAACGCGCGCGGCACCAATACGGTCGGAACCGGCGGCGGCGCGAGCAGCTCCGGTGGCGCGGGCTCGTCCGGCGCGAGCGGTGGCGGTGCGAGTGCGCCCGCGGCAGCGAAGCAATAAGGTTCTGCGACGGAGCAGGCGAACGCGTCGGGGAGCGGCTTGCTTCCCGACGCTTTTACTGTGGCTGGTGTGCGCGTGGCAGGACGCAATAAGCGGCAGCGCGTTGTACGGTCTTGAGCGGCGTTCAACTCAATGTCGAAAAGGTGAGGCGCCGCTATCAAGCGATTGCGCCCTACAGTCATGCTTGTAACGGTGAGAAGACACCACGGTGGCTTGAGCTTCAAAAGTGCTTAAAATCTCAGGAGGAAATCTGAAAGAGAGATTTGCTTATGTAGATGCGGTAAGTCTAGGAGGTTTTTCTTTCCACCCAAGTCGACGATGTCGATATGCCAATATCGATCCTTCCCGGTACCGGTTGTTCTAAGGTGCGGCAATTGATCTCTGACAAATCCGAGGGGCAATGCAAAGCAAGTTCTTGAGTCGATGCACCCCAATATAAGAAATCCGCTTTCTGAATCCTCAAGCCAGCGATTCCAGATCTCGTGAAACCCGAACCAATACTTCCGTTTTCCTTTTCCTTCATAACGGCTCGAAAAGGTACAAACGACCCTTAGCGCCCCTTGTGAGTCTTCAAAATAGCTCTTGGTAATTTGCCTTAGGGTAATACCATTTTCCGCACCGAAAGCTTTTACCGCAGCACGTTTAAGCGATGTAACATCCGTTTGTCGACCGGGAGCTGGCTCGCTTCCTTTCGTAAACATAAACTCAGAAAATTTTAGGTCGAAAGTCGCAAGGAGTTGCTTAATTTGTTCTGTCCGTTCACTGATGGGTATCTTTAGATTTTCAGGAACTAAAACAGTAGTTGTGCCGTCGCCGGTAAACGCAAGTATCTCTTCAATGAGACGCCGGTCTCTTGGTCTCCGGCGATCATCTGACAGATGTTGGCTAAACAATGCTCTGATTCTTGGTGTCAGGATGCTTGTATCCAACCAAGCCGCGGCACCGGCGCCGCCAGTTTGGCGTAGCTCTTTGTGAACTGATTTGATTACGGCGCTGTCCACCTCCAATCCGCATGCGCTTTTCACTTGTATGCATACGAAAGGATTGGCCTGTAGTTCTGGTTGTCGCACTGATATCAACGACCGTATTGTCTCGATAGTACCAACTAAAGGTTCATCCTCTAGTTTAAAGTACCAAAAGGCAGGATCGCCGAGTTTTTGGTCCAACGTGAATGCTACGTGTTCAATGTTAAATATTTCTATAAATGGCTCAAAGGCGATAACATTGTTGCTATCGTCAACGACTTGCACTAAGTAGTTGTTGGAATGTTGGGGAGCTATGAAAATTGGCAAAAAGAACCCATCTGGTTGGCCCGTGGGACTTACGACACCGCAGAGCTGGGCCTTTTCTATTATCACTTTTCTAAAATACCTTGTTCAATATAAAAGTGTCGGACGACATCGCTCAGAAGCGGTACTTGGCTTGCCGGCGTAAGGTTGGCTCCATCTGTGTACGAACGAATGTGAACGTCGAGATTTGATAATTTAGCTTTGACTGCTCTATCTTTTATCATTGAACTGGGAACAATGACGGCGAGTAGATTGTCTTGTAATTTAAGGCACTCATCAAGTAACAGCTCCACCGTTGTAGAGCGGTCATCTCGCTGATTCTTTCCGCGAAACGTAACTAGTTCCTGATAGGTCTGGGCCTCAAACTCATCGGCCTGTATCGAACGTTTCGCTCTAGGGTTCTGATTGTAATAGCGGGAGTTGGTCCCGAAGAAGAAGGCGACAAGTTTGCCGATCGTTCGGTGCGATGGTTGTAACCCAAAATCTTGAACTGCCATCCTATGGTGTGTAAATTCGGAGTACATCTCCCCCTTAAATGCACCAGAATCGAAGGGGAAGGCGGCTATAGCCTTGTCACTGACTGTCGACTTAAAGATAAGCACTATCGGAGCATAAGCGGCCAAATTATTAGCCTGAATTTCCGAGTTTTTACGGTATGCGGGGCGCCCGTAAAAAAAATAGGAGAGGTCATGATCAAGAACGTCGCAAGGCCGGGGTCGGATCTCACCGTTCTCAATTATGTCGCCAAGATCGTACGCGTCAGTTGTATGGGTGATCGGTAGCAACTTTTCATTAGCCTCTTTCTGCGCCTCTATGAACCTTTCGAAACGCAGTTTTCCCTTCTTGATTACCTTATGTCGCGTATTCACCTGCCAATCCCCTTCGGTTTGGGATGGGTTCTTATATCACAACACCCGATTGCTCTCCTTCACCTTCTCCGCCTCCACATACACCCGCTCGCCCATCTCGCGAAACTTCGCGCTCATCGTTGCCATGCCGTCCTCGATCACGCCGCTGACCGACATCCCGACGCTACCGCCGGCCACCGCGCGCTTGTCGGGGTCGTTCAGCGTCGCGGCGTAATCCCGAACGTCCTGCGTGATCTTCATCGAGCAGAACTTTGGTCCGCACATCGAGCAGAAGTGCGCGACCTTGTGGGCGTCCTTGGGCAGCGTTTCGTCGTGGTAGAGCTTGGCGGTGTCGGGGTCGAGGCCGAGGTTGAACTGGTCCATCCAGCGGAAGTCAAACCGCGCGCGGGACAAAGCGTCGTCGCGCAGTTGCGCGGCGGGGTGGCCCTTGGCGAGATCGGAGGCGTGGGCCGCGATTTTGTAGGTGATGACGCCGACCTTGACGTCGTTGCGGTCGGGCAGGCCGAGATGCTCCTTCGGCGTCACGTAACACAGCATGGCGCAGCCGAACCAGCCGATCATGGCGGCGCCGATGCCGCTCGTGATATGGTCATAGCCCGGCGCGATGTCGGTGGTCAGCGGCCCCAGCGTGTAGAACGGCGCCTCGCCGCACTCCTTCAGCTGCTTGTCCATGTTGACCTTGATCTTGTGCATCGGCACGTGGCCGGGGCCTTCGATCATCACCTGGCAGCCTTTTGCCCACGCCACCTTGGTCAATTCGCCTAATGTCTCCAGCTCAGCGAACTGCGCGCGGTCGTTGGCGTCGGCGATCGAGCCGGGGCGCAGGCCGTCGCCGAGCGAGAACGACACGTCGTATTTGCGCATCAGGTCACAGATCTCCTCAAAACGCGTGTAGAGGAAGCTTTCCTTGTGATGGGCGAGGCACCACTTCGCCATGATCGAACCGCCGCGGCTGACGATGCCGGTGACGCGGTCAGCGGTGAGGTGGATATAGGGCAGGCGCACGCCGGCGTGGATGGTGAAATAGTCAACGCCCTGTTCGCACTGTTCGATCAGGGTGTCCTTGTAGACTTCCCAATCCAGCTTCACCGGATCGCCGTTGACCTTCTCCAAGGCCTGGTAGATCGGCACGGTGCCGATCGGGATCGGCGCGTTGCGCAGGATCCATTCCCGCGTGGTGTGAATGTTGCGCCCGGTGGAGAGGTCCATCACGGTGTCGGCGCCCCAGCGGATCGCCCACACCATCTTGTCGACTTCCTCCTCTACCGAAGAAGTCACCGCGGAGTTGCCGATATTGGCGTTGATCTTGGTCAGGAAATTGCGGCCGATGATCATCGGCTCCAGTTCGCCGTGGTTGATGTTGCAGGGGATAATGGCGCGGCCGCGCGCGATCTCGCTGCGCACGAATTCCGGGGTGATGAAGGCGGGCACCTCGGCGCCGAAGCTTTCGCCGTCGGCGAGTGCGGCCTCGGCGCGCTCGAGCTGCACCTTGCGGCCGAGATTCTCGCGCGTCGCGACGTAGATCATCTCCTTAGTGACGATGCCGGCGCGGGCGAATTCGAGCTGGGTGATCATGTGGCCGCCCGTGCCGCGCAGCGGCCTGTGATGCGCCTTGAAGGCGAGGGCGGCCTTGTCGGGCGAGACATTGCCGTTATCGACCGGCTTGACGTCGCGGCCCTGATATTCCTCGACGCCTCCGCGCTCCTTTACCCATGCGATGCGCGCGCGCGACAGCCCGGCATTGACGTCGATCGTCACCGACGTATCGGTGTAGGGACCGGAGGTGTCGTACACTGGCAGGTCCGGCTCGCCGGCGCCTTTGCTCAGCATGATCTCGCGCAGCGGCACGCGCAGATCCGGCGCTTCATCCGGCGTGACGAAGATCTTGCGCGACGACGGCAGCGGGCCGGTGGTCACTGCGGGAAGCGTGGTGTCCGGGTTGGAGCGGATGTTCATGGCATATCCTCCGTTTGTCGTTCTATTCAGGCGGCCTTGGCGGAATCGCCAAGCCAGTCGCGTACGCGTGAATCGGGGTCGGCATGTTGGGTAACATCGCTGACCACGGCGATGGAGTCGGCGCCGGCGGCGAAGATCGCCGCTGATTGTTCGAGTTTGATGCCGCCGATCGCCACCAGTGGAATCGCGCCGATTCGCTGCTTCCACTCGGTGATCTTCGCAATGCCCTGCGGGGCGAAGCGCATCGATTTCAGCGTGGTCGGAAAGATCGGGCCGAGCGCGATATAGTCCGGTTTTGCGCGCAACGCGGTTGCAAGCTCGTCGTCGTCATGGGTGGAGATGCCGAGCGTGAGACCGGCGTCACGGATCGCGGCGAGGTCGGCTTCGGCGAGATCTTCCTGTCCAAGATGAAGATGCCGCGCGCCAGCCACGATCGCCGCGCGCCAGTAATCGTTAACCACGAGTTTGGTCGGCGTGCCCTTGGTAACTTCAAGCGCATCCGTGACGATCTGCAGCGCCGCGCCGTCGTCGAGGTCCTTGGCGCGAAGCTGCACCGTGCCGACGCCGAGCGCGGCGAGGCGCGCGACCCAGGCGACGCTGTCGACGACGGGATAGAAGCGGTCAGGATACGGCATGCCAGAACGGGGTCCCGATTACAGGTGTGGAAGGAGAGGCGAAGTCGCGGGCTCCCATCAGCCCGGCTTCAAACGCGGTGCGGCCGGCTTCGACCGCGAGCCTGAACGCGCCGGCCATCGCAACCGGATCGGCGGCCTTGGCAATGGCGGTGTTCAGCAGCACCGCGTCGTAGCCGAGTTCCAGCGCTTCAGCCGCGTGGCTCGGCGCGCCAAGCCCGGCATCGACCACCAGCGTGATGTCGGGCAGCCGGTCGCGCAACAGCTTCAGCGCGCCCCGATTGATGATGCCCTTTGCGCTGCCGATCGGCGCCGCCCACGGCATCACGATCCTGCAGCCGGCGTCCACCAGCCGCATCGCGACGCTCAGGTCCTCGGTGCAATAGGGAAACACCTCGAAGCCGTCCTTAATCAGGGTGCTGGCAGCTTCGACCAGCCCGACCACGTCGGGCTGCAGCGTATCATTGTCGGCAATCACCTCGAGCTTGATCCAGGAGGTGCCGAACAGCTCGCGCGCCAATTTGGCGGTGGTGACGGCCTCGCGCACGCTGCGGCAGCCGGCCGTATTCGGCAGCACGGCGACATCGAGTTCGCGGACCAGCGACCAGAACGCGTCGCCGGTCTTGCCGCCGCCGGATTCGCGCCGCAGCGACACCGTGACGATGTCCGCACCGGAGGCGCGGATCGCGTCCTGCATGATCTTCGGCGACGGATACAGCGCGCTGCCGATCATCAGGCGCGAGGCGAAGGGTTTGTCGTAGAGGTTCAGCATGATCCGTCCTCCCCGCGAAGGCGGGGACCCATAGCCACCGTATTCTCAATTGGACACCTTGCCCGCATCATCGTGGTCCAACCGGCCACGGTGGTTATGGGTCCCCGCCTTCGCGGGGACGACGTCGGAGTATCGGTCGTCATCCTCACCCTCCCTGCCGCGGCGTGATGATCTCGATCTCGTCGCCGTTTTTCAGCGGCGTTTCGGCCCAGCGGCTGCGTGGCAGCACGTCGTAATTCAGCGCGATCGCGAAATGCGTGCCTTCGTATTCGAGTTCGGACAACAGCGCATCGACCCGCGCCGAGGCGACCTCGCGCTGCTCGCCATTGACGGTCACGCGCATTGCATCACCTCGTTGTCGATCACGCCGCGCTGGACATAGCCGAGCGTCAGCTCCGCCAGCGCCGGCGCCAGCAGAAAGCCGTGGCGATAGAGTCCGTTGACCGCGATGAGCCGATCGCGAACGGCGATGCGCGGCAAGTTGTCGGGAAATGCAGGCCTCAAGCCGGAGCCGATCTCGACAATGCGGGCCTCGCCGAAGGCCGGATGCACCGCATAGGCGGCGCTGAGCAATTCCAGCGCCGAGCGCACGCTGACGCCGTCATCCTCGCGCTCGATCGAGGTGGCGCCGATCATGAACTGATGGCCGGCGCGCGGGACGATGTAGAGCGGCCAGCGCGGATGGACCAGCCGTATTGGGCGCGACAGTACGATCTCATCGGTTTCGACGACGACCATCTCGCCCTTGACGCCGCGAAGCTCCGGCTGCGCGTCGCGCGCGGCCAGTCCGCGGCAATCGATCACGATGCCGTCGAGATCGTCAGCACGCCGTTCGTCGCCGAACCGGATCGTGGCGCCGGATGCGGTGATGCGCGCGTGCAATTCCGGCAGGACCGCGCGTGGTTCGACATGGCCTTCGTCGGGAAAAAACAGCGCCTCCCGAAAGCGGCCGTCGAGCGAAGGTTCAAGGCTCGAAATGCCGCCGGCATCGAGGCGCCGATGGCCTGTCGTCAACTTTGCGAAGCGCTCGTAGTCGGATCGATCGCGCGGGTGCGACACCACGACAGAACCGTGGAAGGGCGTGGCGGGAAATTCATCGCGCCACAGATCGAGCGAACGCACTCCCAGTCTGGCGACGACGGGCTCCGACGCCTCGCGCTCGCAATACGGCGCCAGCATGCCGCCGGCCCAGTGGCTGGCGGCCTGCGTCATCCGCCGGTCGCCGCGCTCGAACACCGTGACCTGGTGGCCGGCCCTGGCAAACAGCAACGCCTGCCAGGCGCCGGCAATGCCGGCGCCGATAACGGAAACCGGGGATTCCCCCCGCGACGAGTCCGAACTCCGATACATCCCTGTCCCTTCGCCGGCATGACCCGGATCAGGTTCAAAGGGTCACCGCGGTCTCCCGCCTGCAAGCAGGCTCGAGCGTGCGGTATCTCAGCCCCTCGTCGGAGCTCCCCTCGGAACGGACTCAATGTAAGCCGATGCGGCGGGGTGTCAACGCATGCTGAAGGGAACTGCACCGCATCGTGCCCCGACGACGCGCAGTGCGAGCATTCCCGTCATGCCGCATCTTTGCCGTCATTGCCGGGCTTGACCCTACTGGATTCACACATCTCGCCGTCATGCCCGGCCTTGTGCCACGCATCCACGTCTTTCTTTCTGATGTGGGGCAAAGACGTGGATGGCCGGGACAAGCCCGGCCATGACGTAGAACGCGCTGCCCGGCCTTATGCCGGGCATGACGTAGACCGCGCCGTCATTGCTGGGCCTTGTGCCGCGCATGATGTAGACCACGCCGTCATGCCCGGCCTTGTGCCGGGCATCCACGTCTTTCTTTCTGATGTGGAG